>NZ_JAEQCB010000102.1:0-17031 GCF_020738785.1 Microcoleus sp. PH2017_05_CCC_O_A
TTCATATTCTAAAAAACAGGCTAGTTTTAATTGTACGATCGGGCTGTTATATCATTTCCGTTTAATTCAGAATTGTAAATGAGTTCTTTCTTTTCTAGTGATATCATGTCCGATCGATTGACCACGATCTTGTAGGGGCGGGTTCACCAACAATATTTGCCAAAAACCGACAATTTCAAAAACCCGCCCCGGCTTATATATTATGCGCGATTTATCGGACACGATCTGACAATTATTCGTTGGGTGGGGGCGGGTTTACGAGATTGTTACTTTTAGGCAATTATGGTTGGTGAACCCGCCCCTACGATTTTGTCAACCTGAAATTAAACATAAAAAATCCCCCATTTTTGGGGGATTTAATAAAAGGCGATTACATAGTCTTAGTCTCAGGCATCAAACACTTATCGGAATCGCAACCCGCAGGCCCCGAATCCATCATTTCACCCAAGTCATAACGACTCAGTGCCACCTGAAAAATATCGATTTGACGGCGCACTAAAACGTCTTTCAACATCGTCTCGTAAGTTGCTTTTGCGATCGGTTCAAAAGGCAAACGTGGGAAAGTTTCTAGGGCATCAAAGCGAGACAAAAGTGCAGCCGAAATGTAGCCTTCGTCGTCGCGAATAGCTTCATAAATCCGCGTACCCAAACTTTCAACTTCATTTTCTCGCAACTCAATCGTCGCGCTGGTGTTGTGCCGCACGTAGAACTTTTGCACTTGCATATAAAAGTCCATTTGTGCCGCCGCTGAGAATTTGTTGATCTCAATTTCATCAGCACCGGGTAAATCCGCCCAACTGACAGCCACGGGTATTTCTACTAGCCATTCTGTACAGCGTTCGTCAAAGGGATTGTTCAGCAAATTACCGTTTTCATCTTTGTCAGATTGGGACGGAATTACGTTGTATCCGTAGTCGATGCAGGCGAGGGCTACAGGGTCGTTTTTGCCGAAAGTGATTCGGCGAATGAAACGCTGGGATTTGGGGGGATGCCAGCCGGGAGAAGCACCTGTCAGTAGAGATTTTGTACCCGATGGTTGGACGGTTGTGCAGCGATTGGGGCGTTTCAATGAATGCCGATCGCAATAATCCCATACTACGCGATTCACAATTTCCCGCCAACCAGTCAAATACTCTTCTTCCCGCTGTTTAAACGCAATTCCCTGTGCAGTTTGCGGGCGACCTTCCACCCACCAGCGCAGCCACTCAACGCCAAAAGCATGAACGAAGAAATCGAATAATCCCGTGAAAGATACGCCGACAATCGGGTCTAATTCGCGGCTATATTGATAGCGAGGTTCGCTAAATTTGTGATTGAGAAGTACCGCGACAGATAAACCTGCGGCGGTGAAAGCTTCTTCTTGTTCTTTGAAGTTGTAAGGGTCGATTTGATTGAGGTGAACCTCAGAAAGATTACAGTTTCCAGTTAGGGTATTGCCGAAAACTCCCTTATGAAACTCTGGTTCATTGAAACAGTAAGTATCATGCAATCCTGGTAATTCTTCGACACTTCTGACAACTTGCCATTTACCTTTACCTTTAGCCTTCGTCCCTTTGCTCACATCTAACCGCTGACAAGGAATTTCACCACAGTCAGTAATTTGCAAGTAGTACAAATCCCGGCTTCGGACACCGTAATTAGTGACTGATCCTTGATGAGCACAAAGATTTAGCGATGAGCTAATGCCACACTTGGTCAAAAGTAACTGAACTCTGAAAGCCCGATCGCGATCGGAAATATAAATTCTGATACCATTACTATTGGTATTCGATCCGTCCGTATCAGCTAATCCAGCAATAAAATGTAAAATTGCTTGCCGATTCCAGCTCGCAATTACATTTAGTGCTTCCGGGTTAACTTTCAAACTTTTCAGAAATTCTCCAGAAAAGCTCAAGTTAGTTACATCTGTAAAAGCAGGTAAATAGTCATAGTTTCTTTCAGGCGACTTATTTCCTGCTACTGACAATGCCATTTTGCCTTCGTAAAGTCGAACTTTTGCATTGTCATTTTGGTCTGTAGTTCCATCTCCTACAGCCATACCCAAAGTGTAAGCATAACCTGAATCGATATTCATGCCATCTTCGTACTGAATTGTAAAAGGTTCAGTATGAATGCTATATCGACTTGTATCCATCAAGTCTTTGGTTTGAACTTCTTGGTAAACTTTACCAAAGCGATCCTTGACAAAGAAACGATGATATTCTGTGGCATCTAGATAACTACCATCAGCAAACTTTACACGGTAAAGTTTGCGTCGTCCAACCTTGGTATTACTCGCTGTCTGAAATGGTGTGACGGAGCTCCATCTTTGACCATTCCAAATTTCGATTTCACTTCCAACAACATCCTTTATTTGATGTAGTCCGTCTTTAGTAATTAGCAAAGTGTCGCCACTGACACAGTGGAAGTTAGAGCCAATAATTTCCATTTTTGTTATCCTAAAGGCTTTTTATCCTCTAGTTCTACAGATTCCATTTTATCTGTAGCTCGGCGTACTTTTTCATTTACTTTAGTTATAAATGCCCCGCACTCTTGCCAGGATTATGTTCTTCAATTAAGAAGGTTCACCTGGTACGCTCTACGGTGGTAAAGGATTTTTAATTCCCTTACTTACCTCGGAATTAACATCTCAGTCTTCTCCGAATTTGCGAGGTTTTTAACGTGAGGCAAAATTACTTACCACACGGGTTTAAGCCCAAACGGACTGACCGATGCTCTAATTCTTCCGCAGTCATGTCAGGATAGCGTTCCTGCAACCACTGTTTAGCTTTTCCTTCGTCGTAAGCTTTCAAGAACTCAATTTTAAGACTAGGTGTTGAAAGTAAATCAACGTTAGCTCTAGCTACAGCTTCACCAGCCCATTGTATTGCGCCTTCACCAGAATAATACTGTTTGCGAACAGCATCAATACATTCTTCTAATGTCGGTTTGGAATGAAAAACACGGGTATGGTTGGCCATGCGAAGAGCATCGCGTTCTGGATCTATTTTCCAGTTGCCTTGATCGTCTTGTTGCCACAAGTTGTTTTTAGCATTTGCTCCCAGTTCGTCATCAAAAGTAAACTGACGAATTCCGGCGGATCTCCGAATATTACCAGCCACAATTGTGACCGCAGCTTCATCTATCAATACGCAGCATTCAACTGAATTCAACTGCCGTCCGAAAGCTTTATTCAAAATTGCTGAGCAACGTTGATAAAGGTCAGGCAATTTGACTGGATTTGCGACTCCACCAAAACCTTTTAAAGGCTCTCCCACGGGGCGGACATCGCTCAAATCGATGTAAACTTGAACTTCTCCGGCAAATCTTTCATCTGTGGACAATTCCAACAAAGCTTGATAGGATTTCACCCAACCTTGACGGGAATCTCCGACATAAATAGTTGCGGTTTTTTCAGCTATTTTTACTTCGGTTTCTTGACGGCGCAATTCAGCGGGTGTAGAGCCGATTTCACCTTGCATTGTCACGGTTAAGCGGTTGCTAATCGGTGGCAATTGGTTGATGTATTTGGGTTCCAAAACTGCACCGGTGCCGCAGCCCATCATTGCCAAATCCATCAACAAGCCAAAGGCCCGCCAGTCGATAATATTGGTTGAGGAGCAATTATAGGCGCCGGAAAAGTTCTCTGGTTGCTCAATCCAGTTGCTACCGCCCACCCACAGCCAGCGGCCGGAAGCGAGGGTTTTGAGCTCGTTTTGCATCCGGTGTAGGAGCTGTGTTTCTTCGGAGGTGAGGTTTCCGAGCGATGCCAAGCCCTTGACGGTTCGATCGCACACATCGGCCCAAGTCTCCCTTCCCGTGTCGGTACGACGGCTGTACGTCCTGAAAAATACTGGATTGGCTGCGGGTGCTGTTTCGGGGAAATCGGACAGGTGACGTTTCTCGCGGGCACTCGATCGCTCTAATTCTCGAACCATAGGTTGTGTACTGACGTGTCGGAATATATCAACAGACTATGAATATACAACAGGATTCAGATTTAGGGTAAAACCTTGACAAATTTGACAATTTGCACTAAATATGGGGCTTCGGACTCGGGAAGGTCGATCGGGCGATCGCCTCAAAACTTCAGCAAAAAACCCGATTTCTGCTAGAAAACGGGTGAAGCGCAAATCTTGTCAATTGTCAATTCTTTGTCAATAAAAACTCAATATTCGGTAACAGCGGGTCTTGAACAACCCCCACACCGTTGAATCCCCAACGCTGAAGCAGCGTTTTCACCTGAGAACCGGAAATCGATTCTACCCCAAATCGATCGGCAACATCAGCAGCGTGAGCGTTGAGATAGCTCAAAGCATCATAGTCTTCGCGAAACATCAGCAGGTAACTCACCGCCGAATCAGGGTTGGGACAAGCGCTGATATATTTGCCGTCAGCACGAGAACGCAGTAAGTAAAAAACTTGAGATAACATTTTATCTTTATTGTCAAAATAATATGTTACATCAAATTGGGAATTGGGAATTGGGAATTGGGAATTGCCCAAACGATTAGACTTGCATTGCATAAATCTTTGAACGATCGCGAAACTGGAGATTCCAGGTAGATCGACGCAGATGTTTTCCAGATATGAGAGCGGATAAATGCAATACAAGTCGATTTTAGATTGCCCTAAAGTCAATCTAAAATCGCTTTTAATCTAGCATTTAAATTAAGGTCAGTGCCAAACCTTTAATCGATCGCCCGTCGCCAATTTGACCGACAATGGAAGCTTGACCGGTTGTCAGATTAATATTGTACAAACTCGAAACTCCGCCAACATCGATTGCAGCCAAAGCTGTCTCGTTACCGCCGACACTCCTGAGATCAAAGCCGAGAACGCTAGAAGCATCAATCCCTAAAGATCCGATCGTATTTAATACTCCATTATTCGGCGGATCTTGTCTCACCAAAACATCCAAATTGCTGTCAATTACAAACAGAGTTGTCGAAGTCGCCCCGGCAAAGTTATTCACATAGGCAGCCCCGGCGCCTACGGGAGGATTGTTAAAATTACGATCGCCCGTCGCATAAGTCAAATTGCGATCGAGTTGAATTCCTCCGGTTAACGTGTCAAAATCGACAATTGCCCCCGTATCTGGGTTAATCCGACCGTTTTCTCCCGCTTGATTGACAAACCGAATTCGATCGACTGTGGGATTGAAATCTAAACCGGCAGCCCCCGGAGTCAGCGGTACGGCGAATTGTCCGCTACCGAGTTGACTTGCAGCCCCAGTCACCGGATCGATCGCGTACAATCGATTGCTACTACCTAAACCGTAAAGCAAACCGTTAGCAGGACGAAAATCAATTCCCAGCAAACTTTCTCCCGGCTGCAATCCCGTTACTGCTGTGTCGCTGAGTAAAGTGCGCGGTGCCGCTTCGTTAAAACCGACGATTCTTTCGGCGCCATTTCTGACAGTTAAGGCGTAAGCTGTAGGCAAAGGCAATGCCAAACCGTTAATCTGTCTTCCGTCGGCAATTCTACCAGTAAAAGAAGCTTGACCGGTACTTAAATTAATGTTGTACAAGCCCGAAATTCCCCCGACTTCTAGCGCGGCCACTGCGACATCGCGGCCGCCAATACTTCTGATATCAAAGCCGAGAATGCTAGTTGCATCAACTCCCAAAGATCCGATCGTATTTAACACTCCATTATTCGGCGGATCTTGTCTCACCAAAACATCTGAATTGCTGTCAATTACGAATAGCGTCGTTGAAGTTGCACCCGCAAAGTTATTCACATAGGCAGCCGCAGCCGCCCCCGGAGTTGTGCCAAAATTGCGATCGCCCGTGGCATACACTAAATTGCGATCGAGTTGAATTCCCCCAGTTAATGTGTCAGAATCTACTATTGCCCCGGTATCTGGATTGAGGCGACCGTTTTGACCCGCTTGATTGACAAACCGAATGCGATCGACTGTCGGATTGAAATCAAAACCCACAGCGCCTTGAGTTAGGGGAACCGCAAACTGCCCGCTACCGACTGAATTTGCTTCCCCCGTTTTCGGATTGACAGTATACAAGCGATTGCTAGAACCCACACCGTAAAGCACGCCATTAGCGGGCCGGTAATCAATTCCCAGCAAACTTTCTCCCGCTTGCAATCCAGTCACAGGCAAATCTGAGATGACACTTCCCGGATTAGCAAGGCTAAAACCGACAATCCGATTATCGGGAGTTAAAGCATAAGCCGTTGTCAGCGCTGGAGGCGGGGGATTGGGAAGAATGCTGCTAATATTAGTAGTGAAATCTGTTTGGTCGATCGCACTTCGATTCACACCTCTGAGAGTAGCGAGAAATTCTCCTGTTACCCGGTCTTGAATCACAGTATCATTTCCGGCTTCCAGAATATTCAAGTCGCCAAAAGAGAGTCCGCCCGCCAAACCGATTAAATCTGTACCGTTTGCAAAATCGGCGATCGCATCAGCATTTCCTAAATTAACACCACCGCTGGTAAGGAAAGGATCGGCAGCAGCATAGCGACTCAAAACAAATACATCACCACCATCTCCGCCGATCAGGATATCAGTATCTCTATCTCCCGACAAAACATCATTGCCAGAGTTGCCAAAAATCAAATCATTATTCTTGCCACCAAATACAAAATCGTTATCTTCACCGCCGTTAACACTGTCGCTGCCTAAATCTCCAAACAGAGAATCTCTTCCAGAACTCCCATCAATCGAATCGCCATCTTTTCCACCAAAAATGCTATCATTTCCAGAATTGCCAGCAATTACGTCATTGCCCGTAAAACCAAAAATAACATCATCTTCAGCAGTGCCTGGGAGCGAGTCTGCTTGTATAGTACCTCTAATGTCTGCCATGATATATTGCACATCTAAATTTGACATTCCCAGTGCCTAAAAGCAGCGGGATTTTCAGTACAAAAAATCGCTAATTCGCAGTACGCGCTAATATTACCGAATTTTTTTAGGCTATAAAAGCGCGTTATTTGATAGTTTGCAGTATAGTCATGACAAGTACAACGCAACTGTAAGCTGCCAAGCTTAAGTTTTTAGCGCTGTGAACTTATGAAATCTTGTACTGCGTTCATTAGTGATATACGCTGAATCTCTAATTTTGGATCTGTACAGTCAGAAATTATTTTTCAATTTTAATCTTAAAGCCTCTGAAGGTGAATTTTATTTGTGTAGCAGCGACAACTATCGATCGGTATAAAGTGGATTATATATGGGGATTTGGCATAATAAAAGGCAGGGGCAATCCCCCAGTTGTCCAGTTGGGGTAGGCACGGGGCACTACCCCTACAAATCTGCATGAATGATTTAGACTTGTTATAGATTAAGTCTGCACGGAAAATTCCTCTGGATCGATACCCCCATTTACCCAGCGAATTGCCTCCCTAGCAGATGTCACATTTGGCGGTACTCTCAAAGCATGAATGAATTCCGTGCTCGGACAAGTCATTTTTAACAAATAAATCGGCTCGACATCCGCATTATCTATTTTTAATAGTGCATATTCCTGCCAACTATCTATTTGTTCTGCTGCCAACTCTTGACAAATGCGATCGTAACCAATTGCTTCAATTAACACTCGCCGAACTTCGGCATTGTCTTCAGATAAAAGCCATTCTGCTTTCCACAAATTGGGATGCACTTGACCGTATTGTTCCGGCAATCTGACACCGTGATAATAGTAAAAATTCCATCCATCCGCAAACTCGATCGCAGGTTCTGCTTCAGCGTGCAAGCGGTTTTCACTGTCAAAGCGCAGGTGGCGGGGGCGATCGCACACCGCGCAAATCTTTTCAAAGGGAAATATAAAACCGCAATGCTCGAAAAGCAGCTTTTGGCAGCGAAGTATTTCTTGTGCCTTTTGGGAAATATTGACGCCTGAAGATATATACAATTCAGTCAAATAGATTTCTTTAAACAAAGTCGTGGGGGTTTCAGGGCAATTAAAACCGAACAAATTATTGGAAAAAACATTCCATATCGTTTGTTTCGATCGCACATAGCTGTCAACCAATTTGTACATTACCGAACTCAGTGTGCTGTCGGCTTCGGGCTCGATTACCATGTGATCGAGCTCATACTCCCATAGATCCGAACTTGCAAATTCTCCCACAGCGGGTATCCATTTCAGGTCTAGATTTTTCCCCAATCTATTGCTGTATTCGTCTGAGCATTTTTGTGAATGGTCGGGTTTGAGCCTGTTGAAGATTTGGGGACAAACGTCGCGGAGACTGCTGCAAATAATAACTTCGGGTTCTTCTAGACCAATAGCGGCATAAGCAACTTTGATGGCTGCTGTGGCTTTTTGAGCATCAATTGGCGTAGTTGAGAGAGTAAGACGTTTCTGTGCGAGTTCGCCTAGCACGCACAGAACGGTAATTTCATTGTTGTCCAGATTAAGTGTTGTCTGATTGGTGAGCGATCGCAAGGCGCTGATGTCGGTAATTTGATTGTTTTCAAGATTCAGTGCTGTCAGATTGGTAAGCGAGCCGAGTAAGCTGATGTCGGTAATTCGATTGCTGTCGAGATCGAGTGTTGTCAGATTGGTGAGCGAGCCGAGGAAGCTGATGTCGCTAATTTTATTGTCGCCGAGATCGAGTGTTGTCAGATTGGTGAGCGAGCCGAGGAAGCTGATGTCGCGAATTTTATTGCCCTTGAGATCGAGTGCTGTCAGATTGGTGAGCGAGCCGAGGAAGCTGATGTCGGTAATTTGATTGCTGTCGAGATCGAGTGTTGTCAGATTGGTGAGCGAGCCGAGGAAGCTGATGTCGGTAATTTGATTGTTGTCGAGATACAGTGTTGTCAGATTGGTGAGCGAGCCGAGGAAGCTGATGTCGGTAATTTGATTGTCGCCGAGATACAGTGTTGTCAGATTGGTGAGCGAGCCGAGGAAGCTGATGTCGGTAATTCTATTGCTGCTGAGATTCAGTGTTGTCATGCTTGAAAGTATCTGCTCCGCTGCTTCAGCGTCATCAGTGCCAGCCTTTTCTAACAACACTTCAACTGTGTGCTTTGCTCCTTCTGAAAGACTGTCAATATGCCTGCACCAGTCGGCAAAGCGACTAAAACTAATTGGCTCGTTTGGTTGTTTTTCTGACATAAAAAACTCCGATATGGGGAATGGGGCATCGGGAATGGGGCATGGAATACCATTAACTGTTCGTATTATGGCTGGTGCAATGAGAAGTTGTTCGGTGATGGTGCGATCGCACTTTTATGGTAATTTATCGCGCAGGAAAAGCCAAGTGTTGAGTTTTTCATCTAAAACATATTTATCACTCTCAGAAAGTGCTGCAATAACTTTCAATCGATTTTTAAGTTTTCTTAACTCGCGAATTTCTGCAATAGGTAGCGTTTTCCAATTAGCAACCTTTTTTTCGACATCTTCCTGCGACTCTTTGATGTTATCCCAAAACCATTCTAAAATTAAGTTAACATCGAGAACAGAATCATCGGAAATTACTTCCTGTTTTTCGATCGCCGCAGCCCGCAACATCATTGAGGAAATCGTAAAAGACTCGCCACTACCTGGTTTTTTGCGATCGGCATCATCGGCTAGAAGATCGTAAATTGCGATCGCGACTTCTGCCCATTTGCGATCGCACAAACCAGAACCATTTTCACCTTTTCGAGCCTTAGCGGAGGAAACATCGGCTAATAATAGCCAGTTAAACCCTTGTGGTTGGGTGGTTTGACCTGAAAATATGTTTTTCACCCAAATCAGTACAGATTCGGCATTTTGTTCGAGAATGCGATCGAGGGATATTGTCGTAGGAGATTGAGTCATAATTTATCTACTCCACATATTCGATATCAGCATTACTTGTATCAACTCCTTGCTGCCTAAAGGCTGTAATTCCTACTTCTAAGCTCTCTGAATTGGGTCTAAAATGCCCGCTGTGATTGCTGATTGTTAGCAAAATATATAAACCGTTGCTGCCGACTATCTCGGCTTCTCCCGCAGCCAAAACAGGCTGACCGCGAGTTATAACCGTATGGTAAATTTCATTGTTAACATCTAAAAATTTCGGAATTACAAGGAGTTCTGGGTTTGTTGTCACTGCCCATTTGACAGTCCCTTCATTAATTATATCGTCAAATCCTGCTTCCCCCACTTTAATGGGCCTGATGCCTAACTCATCTGCCGATCGAAGTTCATCATTTAGCGTCGCGGGGGACTGATTGGAAAAGCGAGGGCTAGGAACATTATTTGAAAATGATTGTGTCACAACAGAATTTAACGAGAATCAAATTTATAGTCAAATATGATTCTATCACTTCAAATCTTCCAATTTAATCCTCGGATCGATCGCCTTCAGCAACAAATCCGCAAACAAATTACCAACAATCAACATCGTAGCGCCCATCATCAAACTCGCCATTACCAAATACAAGTCTTGATTGTTCACCGCTTCCAAAGTCAGCTTACCCAAACCAGGCCAATTAAAGAAAAATTCCGCAATAAACGCACCGCTCAACAAACTAGCAAACTCAAAACCTAATAACGTCACCAACGGATTAATCGCATTCCGCAGAGCGTGAATGTAAATTACTCGATTGTCCGGCAAACCTTTAGCCCGTGCAGTTCGGATATAATCTTGACGCAGCACGTCTAACAATTGTCCGCGCATCAATCTTTGTAAGCCAGCAAAACCTGTGACGCTGAGGGCGACTGTTGGCAAAATTAAGTGCCAGCAATAATCGAGGATTTGACCCCACCACGGTAAGTCTGCATGATCGATGCTTGTCATTCCTCCGACTGGGAAAAGGGGCGAAGTATTTTGAGCAAAAAATAGCAGCAGCAAAGCTGTGATAAAGCTGGGAAAACCCTGGCCCGTGTAGCTGACTACTTGCAAAACCCGATCGACAGTTTTATTCTGATTAACGGCCGCGACAATTCCCAAAGGCAGTGCGATCGCCCAAGTTACAATCAAAGATGCGATCGCCATCAACAACGTCGCCGGTACTCTTTCCCACAGCAGCGACGCTACGGATCGCTGATACACAAAGCTCGTGCCAAAATTCCCCTGTGTCAGAATTTGTTTCAGCCACAGCCCATACTGCACAATCGCTGGTTTATCCAAGCCGAATTGCTGTTCGAGTTGCTTGAGTGTTTCCGGCGAAATCTTCGGATTTTGACTCAAAGTATCTAAGTAATTTCCTGGTGCGAGCTCAATAATTGCAAAACACAGAGCCGATGCTAAGAATAGGGTTAAAAGTGCCTGCAACAGTCGTTTGACAACATAAGTAAATGTCTCGCTGCCAAATAAAGAATTCAACATTCGCCAGTTTCGATTAGATTTAATAGAAGTCATACCATTTTAGATTTTAGATTTTAGATTTTAGATTGAGAATTTGGGATTTTTGATTGATTAATTGTTTGTGAAGCATCGATCGCAGCTCATACGATCCCTATATGTTTGCAGTAATGACAGAAGTCGTGGCTTGCGGGTTTAAGAATGCGGACTAAAGTCCTCACTACAAACCTCTTTTATTACGGTCAATTGATCGGACAATTGACAATTGACAACTGACAACTGACAACTGTCAACTGTCAACTGTCAACTGACTACTGACTAATATTCGACTAGCGAGACGATCGGCACATCCGGCAATTTCTGCCTCCCGCCCAAAGCCAGCAATTCAATCACAAAAGCAAAACCGACAAGCTCGCAGCCCGCTTGCTGCAACAAATTAGCCGTCGCGGCCGCTGTTCCGCCAGTGGCGATCAAATCGTCCACAACCAGCACCCGGCTGCCGGATTTCATCGCATCTCGGTGCATTTCCAGTCGATCGACACCGTACTCCAACTCGTACTCAGCAAAAAGAACTTCTCCAGGCAGTTTTCCCGGTTTGCGGACAGGAATAAAGCCCACTCCCATTTTATAAGCCAAAGGCGTGCCAAAGATAAAGCCCCGCGATTCCATGCCCACCACATAGTCAGCAGACATTTCAGAGCATTTTTCAGCTAAACTGTCAATAGTGTAGCTCAGTCCTTGCGGGTTGCAGAGCAAAGTTGTAATGTCTCGAAACATAATTCCCGGCTTGGGGAAATCAGGAATGTCGCGAATCAGAGATTTGAGATCCATAAGCTTGCAGATCGGCGTTGAGGGTAACGAGGCATCAAAAATGCTACAATCATAACGTCAATCGATTTTAAATTTTAGATTTTAGATTTTAGATTCACTATATGTAAACAAATGTCATAATTTCCTAACGACAGGGTTGAATATCAAGATTTGTCAACCTATGATCTAAAGTCAAAAATATAATATCTAAAATCCAATGATCAAGTTGGCAGCACGAGTGGGTGAGGTTCCTCCTTCCATAACCTTGGCGATCGCAGCTAAGGCAAAAGCTATGAGGGCCGAAGGGATTGATGTATGTAGTTTGAGCACCGGAGAACCCGACTTTGATACCCCCGAACACATTAAAGCGGCGGCAAAGCAAGCTTTGGATGCGGGGAAGACTAAGTACGGCCCGGTGGCTGGGGAAGCGCAGTTGAAAGCTGCGATCGCCCGCAAACTCCGCAACGACAACAATCTCCACTATCAACCGGAAAATATCATTGTCACCAACGGCGGCAAGCACTCCCTCTACAATCTGATGATGGCTCTGATCGAGCCTGGAGATGAAGTAATTATTCCGGCTCCCTACTGGCTCAGCTATCCAGAAATGGTCAAACTCGCCAGCGGTAAGCCCGTAATTGTACGGACAGATGCTTCTACAGGATATAAAATTACACCGGAACAACTGAGTGCAGCGATTACTCCCAAAACCAAGTTATTCGTGCTGAATACGCCTTCTAACCCGACGGGAATGGTGTACACTCCAGCGGAAATTAAAGCGCTGGCCCAGGTGATAGTCGATCGAGATATTTTAGTCGTTTCTGACGAGATTTACGAAAAAATTATATATGACGGCGCCAAACACGTCAGCATCGGTTCCCTGGGTAAAGAAATATTCGATCGCACCATCATTAGCAGCGGTTTTGCAAAAGGTTACTCAATGACAGGCTGGCGGATTGGCTATTTGGCCGGGCCGATCGAATTAATTAAAGCCACCAGCACCATTCAAGGACACAGTACCTCAAACGTGTGTACTTTTGCACAGTACGGCGCGATCGCAGCTTTGGAAAGCAGCCAAGAGTCTGTGGAAAAAATGCGTCTCGCTTTTGCCGATCGGCGTGAAGTAATATTTGAATTGCTTGAGGCGATCCCTGGAATTAGCTGCATCAAACCAGACGGCGCTTTCTATATGTTTGTCAATATCAGCAAAACTGGAATGACTTCTCTGCAATTTTGTGATGCTTTCTTAGAACAGCATCAAGTAGCAGTTATTCCAGGGATTGCGTTTGGTGCAGACGACCACATTCGCTTGTCTTATGCCACCGATTTAGGCACAATTAAAAAAGCTGTAGAAAGGCTCGATAAATTTGTCCGAAGCATCTAAAAATTAGTCAGTTGTCATTTGTTAGTTGGCAGTAGTCAGTTGGCTGTTGGCGGTTGTCAGCAGTCATTAGTGCGAGCGTCCCCGCTCGCGAACCTTATCATTAGTCAGTAGTCATTAGTAGTAACTGCTTTCCTCTCAACTGTCAACTGTCAACTGTCAACTGTCAACTGTCTAAAGCTGTTTGGTCATAATTTCCTTTAGCAAATCCAGTCCCTTCTTGACTCGCCGAGAAACAGTCACCGCGCTGATACCCAAGCGTTCGGCCGTTTCCTTCTGCGTCAAATCGTACAGAAAAACAAACTCCAATATCTCCCGAGTCCGTTGTTCCAACATCGCCAAAGCTTGCTGTACGCGAATTTGATCCTCTTGCGCCAACTGAAAACTCCGATATTTGCTATCGGGTACCAATTCTCCCAGACAAGTCGCGCCCTCATCTTCATCTTGCACTGGTGCGTCTAAACTTAAAGGCGATCGGTTGAGATGCGCTAACTTAATTTCTTGCCATTCTGCCACAGAAACCTCAAGCACTGCTGCTACTTCAGCATCCGTAGGTTTGCGGTTGAACTGTACCTGCAAATCCTTGATCGCTGCGACAGACTTGCGTTCCAGGGCCAACCAGTGGCGGGGAACTCGCACAGAAGGGCTTTTGTCCCGCAAGTAGTGTTGAATTTCGCCGCGAATGTAGGGAATTGCAAAGGAACTAAAAGCGTGTCCCTTCGAGATATCAAATCGCTCGATCGCCCTAATCAACCCAATACACCCAACTTGCTGCAAATCATCGTAGCTTTCACCGCACTGATTGATCCAGTGGTAAACTTCTTTTCGCACCAGTCCAATATTCAGTTGAACTAACTGATTGCGGACTTCATTCGAGCCAGAATGTTGGTACTCGCGCAACAATTGCAAATTTTCGCTTTTTAGCTCGTTGGGGATTGTGGTAGACATGGTTGCATAAAGGTTGGTAGAGCAGGGGACTGATGTTGCTTTAGACCTAGTTTTTAATCTAGTCTAAAAAAATTAATCTTGCTGTGGTGTAATCCTAGCACTTATATATCTGTGACAGCAGACACACCAGTCAAAATTTGGGACTGTGCATGGATTTGAGGGAATTAGTCAATTTTAAATTTTAGATTTTAAATTTACTCCACAGATTAATTTAGGAGCTTCTATTTGGGTCTAAAATTTGGCGATCGACTTTAAGCGATCGTCAGGGCTTCCGTTTTTGGTCGGGGTCATCCCAGAAGTGTTCAGCAAAATCCGTATTTTACCAGAAAGAATTGGTTGAAAGCCCGCCCGCCTAATCGGGAGAAATTAAAATCAGACTATTCATTACTCCAATCCTCTTACTTCTAGGTAGAGGTCGCTCTTAAACTGTCAACTGTCAACTGTCAACTGTCAACTGTCAACTGTCAATTGAATGATGTTTATTTTTCACACCATATTGTAGTGGCAAATTTGTTTAAACGCAATACTTCAATTAATCAAAAATCCTAATTTAATAACTGGCAACTCAATAACACTTTAAGCATAGATTTAGTCATTAGTCAACAGTCTTCAGTTATCTTTCTAAAGACTGTTGACTAATGAAAGGCGAGCAGTAGCTTTAGGACAAAAAACTGCTCAAGTTCGTTGGCGAAGCCCTCGCAGAGGATCGATCCAGAAAGACAATTTTACGAAACAGAAGGCTCAATCCGAGCGTAAAACAAACCACGAATTTTCACGTCCAGAGCAGGTCTAGCTCCCAAATCAGTATCAGAAGGCTGCACGCTTTCAAAAATCCCCCCAATTTCGCCAGTAGCGCTGTTGACCTTAGCAATTTGGAGAGAAATTTTGCCAGCCTTGGTACGGGTGTCAGCTAACTTAACATTAGAGCGTTTCAGCTTGGAATTGTCAGTAGCCGGCAACGCGACAGCATTGTCGTAGCCCGTCGATACACCGCGACCTTTAGGATCTAAAAAGCCTGCGCTGCGGTAAGAAGGAACGTTAAATTCCCCTTGAAAATCGGTAGAAGTATTGAGCGCAACGACTCCCGGATCGGAAGTAGCCACTAACTCTTTAATGGTGAACAAGAAAGGTACTTGCTCTCCACCCGGTAACTGAACTGTAATTGCTTGAAAGTCCAAGCCGTCCTCTTCTGTAAAAGTCAGAGTACCGTCATTACCAACCTTGAGCGTACCTTGAACTTGGTCAATGCTCGACGTGAACCGTGTCAACAATTTACCAGGCACAAATTCTGCCTCTTGGCGTTTGTTGGCTGCTTCTTCCTTCACAAAGTAAGTTGTGGGCTGCAAACACATACC
Source organism: Microcoleus sp. PH2017_05_CCC_O_A (assembly GCF_020738785.1). Taxonomy (NCBI): domain Bacteria; kingdom Bacillati; phylum Cyanobacteriota; class Cyanophyceae; order Oscillatoriales; family Microcoleaceae; genus Microcoleus; species Microcoleus sp. PH2017_05_CCC_O_A. The sequence goes on from NZ_JAEQCB010000102.1 coordinate 15,715, forward strand.
AGCCAGTTTATAGGTGCCACCCGCTTCAATGGGGATCGATCCCCGAGAAGTTTCTGCCAAGCTAGGGCAGTTATTGGCCAATCCTGTACCTCTAATCTCGTCGTAGGTGAGCAACTCGGTAGTCGCCACCGTCGTATCAGTAGGAGCAGAAGAACAAGCAACCAGCGCACTCATGCAAAATGCTAAAAGTGCAACAATTAAAGCACGATATTTCATTTCCAACCTCAATATCCAACATCGGATTATATTAAGAAAAAGCCCTAGTTCGAGCAAAATATAATTGCCCGCCGGCAGGCTAGGCCAGCGCCATAGCAGCATTTAGATCCAGATCGCTTGCTTCACCGACACTGGCTTTCACTCAAAAAATCGAGCTAGTGCGGTGAAAATAAGCAAGAACTTATGATTTCTCAATCATGTTCGGATCGCAGCCCAATACACATGGTACGACGGGTTGTGCTCTTTTCCTGACTTGGATTGGAAATAAATCTTGCGATCGTCAACCCACTTAAGTTACGTTGCTTATTGGCCCCGAATGGCGATCGCCACTAGCTCGATTAGTCGGCTCACCAAAAGGCTGGGGACAAACGCCTTGTAGATTTCAAAGGAAGCAGCGGTATGGACAACGGCAAAAATTTAGAGTCAGAAAAGTTGCAGTCTCAACTGCAATCGCTGACAGAGGCGATTCGGACTTTAGCCGAAAGTTGTCAGGGAGACAGTGTGCTGCTTTTGACCCTGCTGCGGGCCCTGGAAGCTTCGCACCAGGAAATTCGGGACGGTTTGTTCCAAGCATCTTTTCCCGACAACCGCCAAGCAGTTTACAAACTGCTCAGGAATATTGAAGCCAATGGCGGCTGGCCTTACATCCAGCGTATGAAACTTCGATCGATCTTGGGGTACGCCCAACAATTATCTCCACTAGAAGATGATCCGGCCAAGTCTGAAAATGACTCGGCCGGGACTGAGGAAGACCTTAAATAGTGATGAGTTTTGAGTTTGTGACGTTGACATTAACTCAAAACTCATCACAGAAGGGCGCTGTTGCACCTAGAACCCGAAAGGTGTAGGAGGTACGGGTATCGGACTCGGCAGCATCGCAGGAAATACCGGCATCTGGCCGGGCATCGGCAAAAGTCCTGGAGTAGGCGTCGGGGCGATCGACTTAATAGACACCATTGAATCAGGTACGGTAACAGTCGGCGCAGTCGGAATCCTCGAAACCGTCGGAGTTGGAGTCGTAGTCGTCGGAGTTGGAGTCGTAGTCGTCGGAGTTGGAGTCGTAGTCGTCGGAGTTGGAGTCGTAGTCGTCGGAGTTGGAGT
>NZ_JAEQCB010000103.1:0-22049 GCF_020738785.1 Microcoleus sp. PH2017_05_CCC_O_A
CGCGTATGCCAAGTCGAGGTCGCTCAAATCTGCTCCACTAAAATTGATTCCTTGTCCGTAAAAAACTAGCCGTTGCAAGTCACTTTCCCTGAAGTTAGCCCCACTCAAGTTTACTCCACTAAAGTAACCATCCTTACATTGATCGCCGGTCAAGTTCACTTTAATTAGAGAAAAGTCTCTCTCCCCAGCGTCATAGCGCCTCAGCACTTCTTCAAACCACAACCTTTTTCTACTGTTGCATATTCTCATCCATTCTGCTTCTCGTTTTTCTTCTTCTTCTTCTTCTTCTTCTTCTTCGTTCATGACTTTATTCCTCGAAGCTGTTGACAATAATAAAAATGTTGATTCTACTAAAATAGCTTAATGTTTTAAAACTAGCAAATACTTACTTCGGGAGCAATTTTTTATCAACTCATGCCATAGTAGCTATGAATTAGTCTTCACTGTTCCCAATAGTACCATCGGGCATGATGGTATCTTTAAAGTGAGCATCTGTAAAAATAGCCATTTCAGATTTGTGACTTCTAATTTCATCCAGATCCAACTTGGTGCCAAAAAAGTTAGTTCTCGTCAAGTCAGCTCGAGAAAAACTAACTCTATTTTTAAACTTAGCATTCCTAAAATCACTATCGGTTAAGTTAGCATCATCAAAACTTGTCTCAATCATCTCGGCTCCACTTAAGTTTGCTCTACTCAAATTCGCGTCGTAAAACTTAGTCTCCTGCAAATCGGTCTGAGTCAAGTTCGCCCCAGTCAAATCCGCTCTGCCAAAGTTAGCTCGCTACAGACAAGCTCCGCTCAGGTTAGCCCCACTCAAATCCGCATCTTCAAAATGTGCGCGGGCCAAGTCAAGGTCGCTCAAATCTGAGCCACTAAAATTGATTCCTTGTCCGTACAAAACCAGATGTAGCAAGTCACTTTCCCTGAAGTTAGCTCCACTCAAGTTCACTCCACTTAAGTAGCGCTCCTTAGATTGCTCGTCGCTCAAGTACACTTGAATTAGAGAAAAGTCTCTCTCCCCTGCCTCATAGCGCCTGAGCACTTCTTCTAACCACACCTGTTTTCTACTGTTGCATATTCTGATCCATTCTGCTTCTTCTTCTTCGTTCATGACTTTATTTCTAGAATCTGTTGAGAATAAAAATGTTGATACTACTAAAATAACTCAATCTTTGAAGGCTCACAAGGAAGAACAGCAAGCGCGGCTGGCAGCGGAGTCAGCTTTGCGATCGCTCTTAACTCAAGTTTTAAATTCTGGGATGAATCTGGAACAGGTGGCGCAAATGATGAATTTATCGACTTTGGAGGTGAGACGATTGGTTGGAGAAAACTTTTGAGTGCATTGACAACAGTAAGGTGCGCGGGAGCACCTTACTTGACAAAATATTAACAGTCAGCAGTCAAGAATTAATATCATGTCCCGTCGAACGACCATAATAAGATTGGTTTGTAGTGAGGACTTCAGTCCTCGGATTTGGATGCGGACTTGCATTCCTCACTACAAACCATTTTTAGGGCTGATAATTGACACGGTGTGACTAAAGTCTTCACTAGAAACGGTTTTTAGCGTAATTGACAGGGCATATAGCCTTTCTCAAAAAGATGAGGTATAACTGACAGCTCGATAACCGCTTAGACGTATAGGGCCCAAGCCCAACAACATACCTCATATGAGAGCTAGATTCGCTATAATATCAATTATTATTTGAAAGGCTTGTTAGTAGGTTTAAAACCTTGTTTTTGAAAATAGGTTTTAAATACTTCGTGAGCAATTGGTGCGGCCGAGACGGCACCAAATCCTCCGCCTTCGACTATAACTGCGATCGCAACTTCCGGCTTGTCAGCGGGAGCAAAACCCACATACATCGAATTGTCAGGATGACCTGGCATTTCCACAGTCCCTGTCTTGCCAGCACTTAAAGGAATTGTACCGTCATTCAGACCGCGGCCTGTACCCTTTTTCACCACGTCCATCAATCCTTCTTTAATCACCTTTAAAGTAGAAGGTTTAATTCCTGTGGGGATTTTTTTCGTGAGGGGTGTATTGGTTTGAGATGCCAACAAGTGCGGCTGCACTCGCGAACCGCCGTTAGCAATTGTTGATAGCATAACTGCTAATTCTAGGGGTGTGCAAAGTACCAAGCCTTGACCGATCGCCATTGTGACGGTATCGCCCACATACCAATCTTCCTTGTACATTTTCTTTTTCTCTGCTGGCGTGGGCACTTGACCGTGATTGGCGCCGTCTATCCCCAAAATATCTAAATTAATCGTCCCGCCAATGCCCATTTTAGACGCCCATTTCGACATTTGTTCCGGGCCTGCCGCCATGCCTACTTGATAGAAAAATGTATTGCTGCTAAAGGCCAAAGCATCGCGAAAACCGATAACACCTTGACCCGCGCCGTGTTCGTTGAAAGAAATGCCACCGATCGTAATTGAAGAAGATGATACTAAAGTCGAGTCAGGAGAAAACTTGCCCGATTCCATCCCTGCGACAGAAGTTACAATCTTAAAAGTGCTGCCGACTGGATAGCCTTGAACTGCCCGATTTAAAAATGGTTTTTCTGGCCCTTGCAGTCGATCCCATTCTGTTTGAGTCACCTTGCGAGTGAAAATGTTGGGGTCAAATGTCGGCCAACTAGCCATTGTTAAAAGCGCTCCGGTTTTCACGTCGATCGCTACAACGGCACCCAGGCGATCGCCCAAAGCTTTTTCGGCAGTTTTTTGCATATCTAAATCTAAAGTTAGCTGCACGGGTTTGCCGGGAATAGGCTCTTTTACGCCTAAATCCTGGATTTCCTCGCCCTTAGCATTCACCTCGATTAAGCGGTTTCCCCAAACGCCTTCTAATGTAGGATTAACTAATTTTTCTACTCCCATCTGACCGACAATCATGCCCATCGGATATGTTGGATTAGCTTTTAATTGATCCAAACTAGCTTCGCCGACGTATCCCAAAAGGTGAGCTGCTAATTGCTCGTTGGGATTGTCTCGGCTCGATTCGGCGCGAATTTCAACTCCCCGCAAAGTATTGCTTTGTTCTCCCAAAGCGACGAAAGTAGCGACATCGATATCTTTACTAATTCGCACTGGCAGGGCTGATTTGTAGCCGGCTACATCGATTTTTTTGATGATTTCGGTGGCGGGAAGTTTGACGATCGGGCTCAGTGTAGCCGCGACTTCTTGCCAATCCTTTGCCGATCGCTCTTTTGGCCACAAATACACCGATCGCGATACGCGGTTGGCCGCCAAAATTTTGCCGTTGCGATCTAAAATTTGACCGCGAGTCGCTGCGACTGAGACAGGGCGAATGCGGTTATTTTCCGCCCGCTGTCGGTTGTAGGCTCCCTGTACCAGTTGCAATTCGGCTAGACGAAACATCGGCATCGTCACTAATGTAGTAACGATCAGCATAAAAATCATCACTTGGAGCGATCGACTCCGTTGCTGTGCAGGATTGTCCGAGGTATTTTTGTTTAATCGGACTTTAGAGTTAAAAGAAAAATCGCTAGCCATATTAATTAATCTGCTCTTTGATTGAATTAACAGGCAGATCTAATTCTCATCCGGATTATTTCGGGGAGGATACAGCGATGACAACTTTTAGCTCTTTAGTGACCGACATAAATATGCCTATTGGCAGATACATAAATACGTAAAATCCCGTACAGTTCTTGTTCTACAATTTCCTATTTATTTTCCTATTAGCATAAATAATTGCTTGAAAGCCTCTGGGTTTGGCGTAGAAATTAAAATCAGACGATTCATTACTCCAATCCTCGGACTTCCAGGTAGAGGTTGCCCTCAAGCGGTCAACTGTCAACTAAGAGGGCTCTCACGGGGGCACTGCCCCTACAACAGATCAACTGTCAACTGTCAACTGTCAACTGTCAACTGAATGAACGACGCATAGGCTGTCACCTTAATATCAATTCCAGTAATATCTCCACCGACAACAACAGCCGTTGCTCCTAAATTCAATGCTTTTTGAGCCATGGAGGGCCCAGAGATTCCGCCTTCGCAGATAACGGGAATCTTGAGCTTTGCTACCATTTGCGCTAGCAAATCAAATCCGGGCGGCGAGAAACTTTCTGTTTGGGGTGTGTAGCCAAAAAGAGTAGTACCGACAGTATCTGCACCAGCTTCAGCAGCGGCGATCGCAGATTCTATAGTATCTACATCCGCCATGACTAATTTCCCTAATTCTTTGTGAATGCGATCGATTAACGTCTTTAAGTCTTCGCCAGCAGGGCGGTTTCGCAAAGTCGCGTCAATGGCGATAATATCTGCTCCTGCAAGTGCGATCGCCCGTGCGTCTTCAAACCGAGGAGTAATGTAAATCTCGCATCCCGCCAATTGCTGCTTCCAAATGCCAATTACGGGAGCCGATACCTGTTGTCGCACCGCTGCAACGTGAGCCGGGGTGTCAATCCGCACGCCCGATGCCCCTCGATTGATGGCGGTGCGAGCCATTGCTGCAATCACGATCGGATCGTGCAGTGGCGAATCAGCAGGTGCTTGACAAGAAACAATTAATCCTGTGGGAATTTGACAGTTAATCATGGGGAATTGGGGAATGGGGAATGGGGAATGGGGCAAACAGGGCATGGGGCATGGGGCATGGGAATGGGGCAAACAGGGCATTGGGAATTGGGCTTTTTTTGTAATTTATTCCCTGTGTCCTATTGAACTCAAATAGGCGTTAAGTTTTGGTAGTAATTTATCAACAATTGGTTTAATTTTGCTTACTTCTTCGCTGGTGATAAGGTGTCTAGCATAGGCTAATCTTAACCAGTTTACGGTTTCGTACAAAGAGCCTCTGGCAATTTTTACAAAACGCCGATTATCTTGATCATTATAACGACCTCTTCCTTCAGCAATATTAGCACAGACACTATCAGCAGACCGAACTATCTGTTTGCCCATCGTATCTTTTGTGAAGTAATCCCATTTTTTAACAATCTCCCAAATCTGATTCGCCAAACTTTCCGCCAACTTATAAACTTCTAATTCCTCAAAATCAGGTCTTCCCATAATTACCTCAAAAACTCAATTATATTAAATGCCCCATGCCCCATACCCCATGCCCCATGCCCCATGCCCCATGCCCCATGCCCCATGCCCCATGCCCCATGCCCCATGCCCCATGCCCCATGCCCCATGCCCCATGCCCCATGCCCATTAAAGAAAGAATTTTGTCAAGCAATTGCTCGGGGTGAATCGGTTTAGCCAAACAATCGTTAGCTCCCGCCGTCACAAAAGATATTTCATCTGCGGGAATTTCTTTAGCGCTTAAAGCCAGAATTTTGAGATTTTCAGTAGCGGGTTTTTGGCGAAGTTGTTGAATTATTTCGCAGCCGTTCATCCCGGGTAAACGCATATCCACAATCACAGCATTGGGCTGCAAAAGTTCAATTTGTTCTACCGCCGCCGAGCCTTCAATCATCCACACTACCTGCATTCCTGCGGCTGTCAGGATATCGCAAATCAGCATGGCAGTTTCTTCATCTTCTTCTACGAGGACGAGGCTGCCCCGCAAGGAGGAAGAGTGCAGCGGTAAAGATGAATTCGATTTTTCATATTTGAATTTTGTGGATTCATCTTTGCTTTTAGTTTGCATTGGTATAAAAACTGTAAAAGTAGAGCCAACATCAACTGTAGAGTTGACTTCGATCGCGCCGCCGTGAAGTTCTACTAATTGTTTGGTCAATGCCAATCCCAAACCGGTGCCGCCGTATTCGCGGCGGTAGGGGGAATCTAACTGCTGGAATTTTTGAAACAAGAGCGATCGCTGATCTTCGGGAATTCCAATGCCGGTATCTTTGATTTGAAAAACAGCGGTGCTACCTGGGGGTGCAGTACCGGGCTGTCGCACTGCTGGCGTCCGAGTTTTATCTTCTGTCACCCACACTCGCAGGACGATTCGCCCGCCTTCGGGAGTAAATTTAATCGCATTTCCTAAAAGATTGAACAGAATTTGTCTCAAGCGGCGCGGGTCTGCGGTGAAGCGATCGCACTCTTGTTTGATCCGCTGTTCTTGCACGAGTTCCACGCCTTTAGCTATAGCTTTTTCTTTGAAGGCGTGCAGGCTCTGAGAAGCTAATTTAGAAATTGAAAATTCACTAATTTTTAATACTGCTTTTCCTGCTTCTACTTGCGATAAATCTAAAATATCGTTAATTAATTCTAATAAGTGGTCGCCGCTGTCCCGGATAGTTTGCAGGTACTGTCGCTGTTTGGCAATTGGTACTTCTTTGGTGCCAACTTTGCCGTAAGACCACCGCAGCAGCGTGTCCGAAATGCCGATGACGCAGGTGAGGGGAGTCCGCAATTCGTGGCTCATAGCTGCCAAAAATTCGCTTTTGGCGAGGCTGGCAGACTGGGCGGTAGCAAGGGCATCGCGCAGTTCTTGCGTTCGCTCTATGACGCGCTGTTCAGAGGTACACTTTTGCTGCTGGACTTCTGCATAAAGTTCGGCTTGGTAAATGGCGATCGCCAAATGTTCTGCTATTTGCCGCAAAAATGTTTTTTTGCTTTCTTCCCACTCGCACACAGTACACTGGTGGGCGATTAGCAGCCCCCACAATTCGTCTTGAACTACGATCGGTACTAGCAACTTCGCCCGCACCTTCGCCCGCCGCATCAACTCTAAAAAACAAGAGTGCGAAGAGTAAGTTATTTCCACATCAGTGACGCACAAAGCCAAACCTTTGCGATATTTCTCTCTGTCAATGACTCCATCGGGAAAACACTGGGCGCCTTCACTAAAATTCAGTACAGACGAGATAGCATCGCTGGCTAAAGCTTCGTAGGTAACGCGACCTAAATACAAGTAAGAACCGGGATTTTCTTTGACTTCGCCAGAAACCGCCATAGGTATTTCTTTACCTAATTCGGCATGGTGGGGGGCTGGCACTTTTTCAAATTGATAAATTAACAGGCGATCGACATCCAAAAACTCTCGCACTCTCGAAACTGCTTTTGACAAAATTACTGGTAATTCCAAACTCTGGCGGATTTGAGTTGTCACCTGATTCAAAAGTCGCTCTTGTTCTAGCTGCTGCTGCAAAGCATCTTCCACAGACTGACAAAATGAAATGCAGGGACTGGCAATTTGTAAGTGATTGACGGCTTCGGCAATCTGGTGGTGTAGCGTTTCTGGAGCGATCGGTTTTAACGCTGAGTTTCCCTCTATTTCTGTTGGGAGCTTTAGGGGCAGGGGACTGTTTTTGCTGGCATCGGTAGCGAGAAGATCCAGCAAATTTAGGGTGAATTCGCTTTGCAAAATTGCCGAGTTCGGCTGTATGTTGTTAATTGCTTGTTTGAGGGCGCGAATGTCAATTTGTCTTGGCGGTGCGGGCGTTATTTCTGCGAGTTTGTCTGCGAGGGGAGAGAGGAATTTGGCGATCGCCCCTGGATCGAAAGTCAAATCCACATTTAATTGCGAAGTGAGATGTTTTTCACTGTGTTTGCGTCCGTTTGTTGCCAACTCATCTAATGCCTCGCCCCGCAGCAGCGCGCTAAACCGAGCTGATACCACTGCTGCAAACCTTTGGGACGAGTTTCCTTCCCCATTTTCAGGATTGGCGATCGCATCGTCGGCGAGCCAAATCGCCCCCGGGAGTTCAGCCATTTGCTCTAACAACTGGTAAGCAGCCTCAAAGGTTGCGATCGGCAAAGTTCGATTTAAGGTTTTTGGTTTCAATCTAGGTATTTTCCCGGTTGTTTTAAAGGACAAAATATGAATGCCGCTGTTTTGGGGAGGGAACCAGGGGCGCAGCAGACGGGGCCGCTCCAAAAGACTTGAGATCAAAGAAGTCAGTCGATTTTAGATCTTAGATTTTAGATTTTAGATTTACTTGCAGCTTCGTGAATCACCGGAGCAGGAACTTCGAGCTAAGATTTTGGGCTGCTCGCAACTTAAGTCGCGCGCTTGTATCCGTTTTTCTGCGGTGTCGTGACTCAAATAACGTAGCCAGTTAAGGCTGAGGCTGGTCAACACAGCTTGCGAGATATTACTCTTACAAGCTCAGTTCTTTTAAGACTGGGTTGCTGACTACTTTAAACAATCTTAATCCAGTATAATATCAATATATAATTTGTTAACTTCTACTTAACACTATCCGGGTAAATGAGCAATCCAACTCAACTCACCCCCGATTTCACGATCGGACATCTGCCGTGTCACCACTTCCAAGTCAGTGCTGCAACTCCAGGACAGGTAGTGGCTCAAAGATTCGAGCAAGAACCAGACCTACCGGGAGTGATTATTACTCACGAATCACAGGTATTGGGCATGATTTCTCGCGTCAAATTTCGAGAACAAATGAGTCTCCCCGATCGCGTAGAAATTTACGGTCAGCATCCGATTCGAGCCTTGTTAGATTTTATGAGAATACCGCCTTTGCTGATGGAGGAAAACTGGAAAGTTGAGGATGCCGTACAAGCGTCTCTCAACAGGCATAAAGATTTAATTTATGAACCAATTATTGTGGTAATGGACAATCAGAGTTTCCGCCTTTTGGACGTTCGGACTCTGGTGATTGCCCAGTCTAAAATTTTAGCTCAAGCTAACAAGCTTATTCAAAAATACAGAGTAGAAAGACAGAAATATATGGGAATCATTCAACAAGAACAGGCAAAATTTTATGAATGCCAGGAGTTGCTAAAATCCCAACACCTTCAAGCCCAAGTATTGCAGAATACTCCGAGTCGCGAGCAAGTGACACTGGTCAAACAAGCTGAAGAAATTTCTCAAATAAATCAGCGATTTGTGAGGATTGCGAAGTTAATTTCTTCAGAAGGCCGCCAAGCATTTCAAGCTACTTTTCAAGGTGCTAATTCTATTTGCAATAATACACAGAAAATTTTGGGTATTAGCAAAGCAATAGCTAATGATTTAGAAACGGTTAACCGCACTTCCCGAACCATCGGGGAGGCGATCGAACAAGTCAGGCATTTAGCAGTACAGGTGGCTGTAGTTACCAATCAAATGGGAAATCAGCCCAGCGGTCTGAGCAAGGTGAGTTTGGAAATTGGCAGACTGGCAAGTAAAACTTTTGAATTGGGGACCCAAATCGAGCAAATTGCCAGCCGATTTAAACTTCGGGTTCACGAACTCACGGAGGCAGCAAGAGCGGGTGCTAATGTAGCTAAATCGGTGACCATCAAGATCGATCGTGCGGAAATGGCTTTGTTAGAGTTGGAGGAATTAATAGCGGAAAAAGATTTCAATTCACCGACCGCCATTAAAGAAAATTTGGGAGTTAAAAAAAGTGTTGTTGCTCATTCTTTAGTTAAAGATTTAGAAGACGCTGAAGCTGAAATTTCTGAATGGGAAGATATAGTTAAGCAGCAAGATTCATCGCAATATCTGATTCAAAAAATTCAGCAGGCGCTGAAGTCGAAAAAGCCCTAAAATTCTAGGGCTCATCTGATTTAACTTTTCGATATGTATAGCCTTTCTAGCTCTCATATGAGGTACGAATGGGCATGGGGCATGGGCCAAACAGGGCATAGGGCATGGGGCATAGGGCATGGGGCATGGGGCATGGGGCATGAGGCATCGGCCAAACAGGGCATACTCACTACGCTTGAGAACCGCTATATAGGAGAAGGAGAAGGAAAAAGGAAGACGCCTTGAGTTATCGTCGTGATATCTGGAAAAAAGCTCGTGTTTCAAGAACTTCATAATCGTCGGGGCGGTTGGTCTGAAAAAATAAAAAGTAACAATTTTACAATTTGCACAATACTATTTGTTTGAAGGAGGTTAATACGAATAAATTAAGAGTTAGGCAACGCTATTTGCATCACAAGATTTTGATTTAAAGTCACAAGAATTGGTCAAATAACAGGCTAGGTTTATGAAAATTTTGCTAGTAGAAGATGACACAATTACAATCAATTTGCTGACCAGAGCGCTGAATGCTCATAATTACAATGTGAATACGGCGGAAGACGGCGAAACAGCCTTGCAGTTGGCACAAGCCTACGATTACGACTTGATTGTTTTGGATGTGCTGATTCCTAAACTCGACGGTATTAGTTTGTGTCGGGAATTGCGATCGTCCGGCTGCCAAATGCCGATTTTATTGCTGACAGCGCTAGATAGCAGTAACGATAGAGTTCAAGGTTTAGAAGCGGGTGCAGACGATTATGTGGTGAAACCCTTTAATCTCCAAGAATTAATTGCTCGAATTCGGGCTTTGCTGCGCCGGGGTAAGGCAAGTTTGTCGAGTACAAGTTTGACTTGGGAAAAACTGCAAGTCAACCCGGATACTACGGAAGTAACTTATGGCGAAAAAGTTCTGCATTTGACTCCCAAAGAGTACAATCTGCTGGAACTTTTTCTGAGAAATCCCCGGCGCATTTTCAGCCGCAGTGCCATGCTCGATCGCATTTGGTCGGCGGGCGAATTTCCTCAAGAAGAAGCCGTTACCGCTCATATCAAGGGGCTGCGGCACAAGCTGAAAGCAGCCGGGATGACTGTAGATTTAGTGGAAACGGTGTATGGATTGGGCTACCGGCTCAAAAGTCTGCCGGAGGAGATTGAGAGTCCAAAAGTTGCCCGGGATACGGCAGAAACTGCTAAAAGTCAAGAAAATGTACCTGCTGAATCGATCGCACACAGCCAGGAATTAAGCAACGATGAGCGCCGTCTCCAAGTCCTGAGTGTGGTTGCGGAAATTCGGGGCAAGTTAAAAGCTAATTTTATCGAAAAGGTGGTGATATTCGATCGCGCGATCGCCCAACTGAAAACCGGAACCTTGGATAACGAACTGCGGCGGGAAGCCCAGGAGCAAGCTCACAAATTAGTCGGTTCTTTGGGAACTTTAGGGCTGCCGAAAGGTTCGGAAGTTGCGCGCAAGATCGAACAGTTGTTCAAGGCCCAAAACATCTTTAAACCGGGGATTGCTCAGCAGATTGAGGAATTTCTGCATTTGCTCAAACAGATATTCGATCGCCCGCCGGAACCTGAAAGCGAGCTGGTTACTGCGGTTTCCAAAAAGCGCCGCATTCTGATCGTTGATGATGATACTTTGCAGAGCGATCGACTAAAAGCAGCAGCATCCGGTTCGGGCTTTGAGATAGAAGTTGCCACATCTGGGCAATCCGCAAGAAGCGCGATTTCTCAACAGCCTCCCGACGCGATTTTACTGGATTTGACATTTTCCAGAATTCAGGAAAACGGACTTACTCTCCTAGCCGAGCTCCGCACTGAAAAACCTGATATTCCAGTGATGATTTTTAGCGGGAACAATCAATTGAGCGATCGAATTGAAGTTGCTCGTTTGGGAGCTTCGGGCTTTTTACATAAATCTATCTCCCCAGCAGATATACTCAAAGCAGTCGCCCAGGTTCTCGACCAAACAGGCGCTTCTGAAGCCAAAGTTATGGTAGTAGACGATGATGTGCATCTATTGGCTGCGCTGAAAATGATTCTACAACCTTGGGGATTGCAAGTCACAACATTAGAGCGGCCCGAAAAGTTCTGGGAGGTACTCGAAACCACTTGTCCAGATTTACTAATTTTAGATGTGGAGATGCCTGGTTATAGTGGTATCGAGCTGTGTTTGGCGGTGCGGAACGATTTGCGCTGGAGCAAGCTTCCCGTGCTATTTTTGACTGCTCATTCTGAGTCGGAAATAGTGCGTCAAATGTTTGTCGCGGGTGCTGATGACTACGTGAATAAGCCGATCGTGGAACCGGAATTAATTGCTCGCATCCTGAATCGTTTGGAGCGGACTCAACTCCGACACAAACTTGCTCTGACACAGTTGACAGTTGACAGTTGACAGTTGACAGTTGACAGTTGACAGTTGTCACGAAGGAAGAAGGAAGAAGGAAGAGTTGACAGTTGACAGTTGACAGTTGACAGTTGACAATCAAAAATCTTCAATCCCCAATCCCCAATCCAAAATCCAAAATCCAAAATCGTTTGACAGTTGACAGTTGACAGTTGACAGTTGACAGTTGACACGAAGGAAGAAGGAAGAAGGAAGAAGGAAGAAGGAAGAGTTGACAGTTGACAGTTGACAGTTGACAGTTGACAATCAAAAATCTTCAATCCCCAATCGAAAATCCAAAATCCAAAATCCAAAATCGTTTGACAGTTGACAGTTGACAGTTGACAGTTGACAGTTGACCGCAAGAGGGGGATCTGGCCTCAACGGTAAACGATAGATACAAAAGTTGTTAGGCGATTGTTGACACCTAATGATGCAGCGGGCGTCCGAAACGCCGGTAAGCTTTCGCCAAAACTTGGGATTATTAAATTCTAGGATTCGGACGCGATGGCGTCGAGGGATGGAGAGCCCGGTCATTTAACAATACAGGCTGATTTAGATCAATGTTCACAATCAAATGAAAGCAATGGTATTAACGTCAGAGAAAGGCGATCGCGATGACACCGACTGCGAATTAATTTACGCTCCGGCTTCGATTCAACCTCACGGCATCCTGTTGGTGGTGGAATCTACTGTGTTGAAGATTTTGCAAGTTAGCAATAATACTTTTAAGGCGATCGGCATTTACCCGCAAGAACTTTTGGGCAAGTTTTTACATGGATTTGTCGAGACTGAGGAAATTAAGGCGATTCAAAAAGCTTTATGTGAAAACAGCAATCAAACTAACGATATCAGCTTATCATTCAAAATTCCAAACCGCAAGTCTTTTTTTCATGGGACGCTGTATCAATTAAGTTCGGTATTAATTTTTGAACTAGAGCAGGTTGTTTCCCCAAAAGCGAGCAATTATTTCAATTCTTATCATTTAGTCCAAAAGCCGATCGACAAAATCCACAACACGCCAAACCTGCAATTGCTGTGTCAGACAGTGGTAGAAGAGGTGCGGAGGATGATTGGGTTCGATCGGGCGATCGTCTATCAATTTGATGCCACAGGTGCGGGAAAAGTCGTCGCCGAAGATAAAGCAGAAAATTTGGCTCCTTTATTGGGAATGCACTATCCGGCTGCGGATATTCCCCCGCAGGCTAGAAAGCAGTTCACCATGAATTTAATTCGATTTATTCCCGATATTCACTATCAGGCTGTAGAACTAATTCCTGAGTGCAATCCGCTGACCGGTCGCCCCCTGGATATGGGCTTATCTTTGTTGAGAACAGTTTCGCCTTGCCACGTTCAATATCTCAAGAATATGAACATTGGCGCTAGCATGACCGTGACATTAATCAAAGATCGAAAACTCTGGGGATTGATCGCCTGTCACCACCGAACACCAAAGTATATCAACTACGAAACCAGAACGGCTTGCGAACTGGTAGCAAAGTTTGTAAATCTAGAACTCAGCTACAAACAAGATAGCGAAGACCGGGACTATGCAATTAATTTAAAAGAAATTTGCCATAAATTCATCGCTGAAATTTCTCAATCACACTGCTTTGTAGAAGGTTTACTTAAATCCCGAGATGAATTGCTGGCATTAGTGGGCGCTATCGGTGGAGTTGTCTGTGCCAATGAAAATCTAACAGCCATTGGCACAACCCCAGAATTGGGAGAAATCAGAAACTTAATAGCTTGGATAAAACCTCAAATAAATAATGATGTTTTTTATACAGATTCTCTCTCAAAACTGTATCCGCCATCGGAGAAATTCAAGAAAATTGCTAGCGGTTTGCTGGTGCTTGCCATATCCGAGATGCAAAATTATTACATTTTGTGGTTCCGTCCCGAAGCAATTCAAACTGTCAACTGGGCAGGCAAACCCGACTGGCCAATTGAATTTAAACCGGATGGCACCCCATTGATGTCTCCTCGCACTTCCTTTGAGTTGTGGCAAGAAACTGTGAGGTCAAAATCTTTGCCTTGGCTGCCTTGCGAAATCGAAATTGCCCGAGAACTGCGAGTTGCTATTGCTAGCATTGAGTTGCGGAAAATTAACCAGCAGCTCAACTTAGCTTTGTCGGCTACCAAAATTGGATTTTGGGACTGGGACATACAGAAAAATCGCATGGTTTGGTCGAGGGAACATGAAGAGTTGTTTGGATTGGCGCCTGGAACTTTTGGCGGAACAGATCAAAGTTTTGCAGCTTGCGTTCACCCGGAAGATTTAAAAGCTTTGGAGAATGCTAGGAATCAGGCCCTCGCCGAGCGATCGGATTTCTGTCACGAACACCGCGTGGTTTGGCCCGACGGCAGCATTCACTGGATGGAAGGGAAAGGTAAGTTTTTTTACACCGAAACGGGCGAAGCTGTGCGGATGGTGGGCACAGTTACAGAAATTAGCGATCGCAAAGCTAAAGAATTACAGTTGCATTTGTTGGAATCAGTCATCACCACGACTAACGACGCGGTGTTAATTACCGAAGCTGAACCGATTGACGAACCGGGCCCGCGAATTCTGTATGTCAACCCAGCTTTCACGCGGATGAGCGGCTATACGCTAGAAGAAGTTGTGGGCAAAACGCCGCGCATCTTGCAAGGAGAAAAAACAAATAGGGCAAGTCTCGATCGCATTCGGAGAGCTTTGGAAACCTGGCAGCCGGTGCGGGTTGACTTGATCAATTACCGCAAAGACGGGACGGAATTTTGGGTAGAATTGAGCATTGTGCCGATCGCAGATGAAACTGGTTGGTTTACCCATTGGGTGGCAGTGCAGCGCGACATTAGCGATCGCAAACAAGCTGAAGCCGCCCTCCAACAGCTCAACGAACTCTTAGAAATGCGAGTTTTGCAGCGCACCAGAGAACTAGAAATTTCTCAAACAGAACTGCGGGAAAGCGAAGCTTTATTTCGTTCTCTGAGCGAGAGTTCTCCTGTCGGCATCTTCAAAATAGATGCTGAGGGGAAATGTACCTATACAAATCCGCGCTGTCAAGCAATTGGTGGCTTCACAGCCGCAGAAGCTTTAGGAGACGGCTGGATGCGGTTTGTTCACCCCGAAGATATCAAACTAATTCAGTCTAAGTGGTCGGAATTGCGATCGCCTGGTGAAGAACTTTCCTGCGAATTCCGCCACATCCAGCCAGATGGAACAATCCGGTTTGGTCGGGCAAAAGCAGCTCCGATTTTTGCCGATGGAGGTCAACTAATTGGTTACGTCGGCACAGTCACAGATATCACAGAAAGTCGAGCAATTGAAAAAATGAAAAATGAGTTTATTTCCATTGTGAGCCACGAACTGCGAACGCCGCTGACCTCAATTCGCGGTTCTTTAGGTTTGCTGGCGGCTGGGGTGCTCAAAGATCGACCGGAAACTGCCAAACAGATGTTAGAAATTGCGTCAAGCGATACCGAACGGTTAGTGCGTTTGGTCAACGATATTCTCGATTTAGAGCGACTCGATTCGAGCCAAGTTACCATTGTTAAGCAGTGGTGCGATGTGCAGGTTTTGATGCGGAAGTCTGCGGAAGCTGTGATGTCTGTGGCTGCTGAAAATAAGATTAATTTGTCGATTTTGCCCGCAACGGCACAAATTTGGGCTGACCCGGACAGGATTGTGCAACTGCTGGTAAATTTGTTGAGCAATGCGATTAAATTTTCGGCTCCGGGGTGTACAGTAACTGTCAGGGTTGAAGATTTGGTCGATTCCCTACGGGATAGCTACGCTTCACGGGTTTTATTTGAAGTCAAAGATCGAGGGAGGGGGATTCCTGCTGATAAACTAGAAACTATTTTTGGACGGTTTCAACAGGTCGATGGTTCTGACTCCCGCCAAAAAGGAGGTACGGGTTTGGGTTTGGCTATCTGTCGCAGCATCGTGCAGCAGCACGGAGGCAGAATTTGGGCCGAAAGTGTTGTCTCTGAAGGCACGAGTTTCTATTTCACAGTGCCTGCACCGCCCGAAGGCGAAGGGGAGAAGTTTTGAGATTATTTTCAGTCTTGAACGCACGCACTCTATATAGGGTGGGCACTGCGTATCGGTGTGCATTGCCCACCCTACTAATATCAAATCGCATCGGAATTATTAGCCGAAATGAGGAGACGGCTTGGCCTTAGTCCCTACAATTAATCTGGGGTAGGGACTAAGGCTAAGCCGTCTCCTTTCCTCTATCATGTATGAGCGCAGCCGGAATTGATATAAGTTTTCTTTCAGTTTACGATGATTAATTTAAAATAAGGGTTTTAATTATGTCAGCAAAGCAGATTCTGGTAATCGATGACGAACAAAACCTCTGTAGCGTGATTCAGGCTTGTCTAGAACATTTAGGTGGCTGGAGGGTGCTGATTTCGCCCGAGGCCAGCAAAGGATTGGTTTTAGCTGAAACTCAAGTCCCTGATGCTATTCTACTCGATGTAATGATGCCCGATATGGACGGAGTTACTTTGTTTGGTTTGCTGCAAAAAAATGCGACTACTCGAGAGATTCCGGTGATTTTTCTGACGGCTAAGGTGCAGGCGATGGATTTGAACGAGTTTGCTGATTTGGGGGTAGCAGGGGTGATTGCCAAGCCTTTCGATCCTTTGAGTTTGGCGCAGCAAGTTGCGGGAATTTTGGGTTGGGAAACGTTGCTTTAAGCTGGGGAAAGTTGACTGTTAACTCTCAGCAAAGGAGGACACGGCAATGCCGTTTCTTGCGCCGCAAAATAATCGTAGCACGGGCTCTCTTGCTCTCTTGCCATCGCGCGATCGAGAAATATAACCATCGCAAGCATTTATTGTAGGGACACGGCACTGCCGTGTCCTTTCTGTGGGTAATATTAATTCCGATGCTACGGGATTTGATCTAACGGGGAATTTAAGCCGGATGGCGATCGGAAATCCGGTTTATGGTTCTCAGCCTCTTGCTAAAATCTCGCAATTATCTTGGTGAACCGACTTTCTCCGTCCCGGAAAGTCGAAGTTTTCGGGCTGTTTTCAGAATTTCCTCATTTTTTTGATTTAGCTTTGAGATCGATCGGTGATTGGTTACTTCAAACCCTGATTCCCTAGAAGTTCCAGAGATAACCTCAGGGAGTCGGGGTCTTTTGTTGCCCATAAAGTCGATCGGCTTTATGCGTATTTATACTTAGATTACTGTTGTATAAATTACAGATTGTTGCTCGATCGACCAAATGGTTTAAGCCATACTCCCTAATACAGCGAAGTTGGTAGGGAAAAACCCGGTTTCTGCCTAAGTGTTATAATCCATGCTTTGAGCAAAATATATTGATTTAAAACAATGACGATCTTCATAATTTCCTCATATTTTTTAGATAATGTTTATCCCAGGTTCTTCAAGTGAAGGTCGCACTCTCAGTAGCATCCGGCTGCCAAAAAACAAACCTGTTGTCAGGAGAGTTTGGTGAGTGACGGTACTTTTGATTGAGGAGTGCGACAACACAATCAACCTGAATCAATCAGGGGTTAGGCACTGCATACCAACCAAACTGGGTTTTTCAACCGGAAAAAACTGGTTTCGGTGCAAGTATTCTAAGTGTTGGCAGGAAAAATCAATCAAAAATAAATTAATAACTGAGGATGTGATTCGTGCTGTCGAATAACGTCGAGAAAATAAGTAGGTCATTTTGTCAACAGCCAAACTCGCAATTGCGACGAATAGGCAAAGCGAAGTCTGAGTAAGTTTTTTAAAGAGTGTGGAGATTTCTCAAATGTCATATCAGCTATCTTCTCAAGGTAACAACCAAATCTTGTGCTATTACGCCAATGCTACTAACCAAATTCAGGTTTTGCGGATTGGAAACATTCCTAATTGGTACTTTGAAAGAGTGATGTTTCCGGGGCAGCGAATGATGTTTGAAGCTGCGGCAACAGCAGTATTAGAAATTCATACAGGCGCGGTGGCAAGTGCTATTTTATCGGACAATATTCCCTGCTACGTGCTGCGGGTTATAGAAGAGGTAAGTTCTGAGTTCGATCGGGTTATTCCGGAAGCAAAATATGCGGTATTAGCGCGCTAAAGTTCCGGAGAAATGAGACGAACTGGATCGGGGGCAACAAATATCTAAGTTCAGTAGTATTTGGGAAATTGGGAAAATGCAGAAAAATCTTGTCAATATCACCTTGGGCGTAGTCACAGAGGAAGTAGAAATTATCTTGGGGTCTTATCCCAACCATCCCCACCAACAGGTTTTTTCACACTCGGGCTTGCGGCAGGATTTAATTGCTTACGTGCTGAGCAGAGTTCCTAATAAATATACTGCGATCGACTCCGGCGAGTCAGCGAACCAAAAAGTTCAGGTTCGCTGTTCTTCAGAACAGTTGCTACAGATAGAAAATTTGATTCATACTGGCATTCGCGACTTACTGCACAGCTATCAGAAGGTAGATTATCGCGTTCGGGAAGAAGTTAAATTCGATTCTAGAGTTGGTAGTTGGTTTAGATAGTTTTCGGTAATTGAGGGAGATGCCGAGATCCTCGGCACTCTCGATCGCCCGATCGAGCTAAAATTGTCTGTACGCAGAGCTTGCATTCAACACTTTTGGTAATCGCGGCAGCCCTCGCAGGGGCCATTGGGGTTGACAGCACAGCGCAGAATTTCCGATCGAGCGTTAAAGTGGCAGCTAGCAACTCCGATAACCCAGATGCCGCTGACAAATGTTCTTTCCGTCGGCGGTGCGGCAGACTGCACGTACAAGGCAATTTTTTGCAGTTGGTAGCGCCCGGATTTGAGTTGATAGCGGTGGTGGCGTTCCAAGACAGCGTAGGTTTTTCCCTCTAAATCCAGATAGTTCCCCGGTTGTGGCGTCCAATCCAGCCGAATGTTCCCTAGGGATTGGCGGGAGTGAGAGAGAATCACTTCTACTGGTAAAGTATTTTGTTCCATGTGCGGTGCGACAAGCGAGTACAAGCTGATGGTATCGCAATCTCCGTGTTTGTAGTGAGGACTTCAGTCCTCTGATCTTATGAGGACTAAAGTCCTCACTACGAACCTTTAATGGCCTTTTATACCATCAAAATTTCCAAAAATAAGTCATTCCTTCCAGGATTCCCCCAGCGCAAGCAGAGCCAGCTAAATAATGATTTTCAGTACCATATTCGCGATGCCATGCTAAGAGTTCTGACATAGCGTTAGCAACGATTATTCCCCGAACATCCTGTTCAAACATACTAATATCATTGCCAGAATCGCCGCAAACTAATGTTGCGTCCGATGGAATTTGGAGGCGCTGTTGTAAATAAGTTAGGGCATTGCCTTTATTGCTAGTTTTTGGTAAGATATCTAGATCGCGATTGCTGCTAAAAATGATTTGAGCTGCTAGTCCCGATGCGGTTAATTTTTGCTGCAATTCCTGGAGAATCGAGCTGTTGTCTGCTTCTGGTTCCAGACAATAACTGATTTTCCAAGGATTTTGTTCTGTTAGGGATTGGGGTTTAAGCTGCTTAAACTGTTGAGCTAAAGAGGCGATCGCAATTTTATCCCAGTTTTGAGAAATATATTCCGCCCAATCTAAATCGAGGGTGGCATTTTGGTAAATCTCGCTGCCTACACCTGCGATCGTATAGTCGGGGGCTAGCAGTTGCTTTTGGGAAATTAACTCGCAGGTTGAAGCATGGGAACGCCCGGTAGCGTAAACTAAGCAAATTTGCGATCGCTTTGATCGCAAGTGCTGGTTTAAAAGTTGAGTTGCTTCGTCATCTCCGACTAATGTGTTGTCTAAATCTGTCACTAATAAGAATTTCATTTTGATAATTGGGAATTGTTCAGTTGACAGTTGACAGTTGACAGTTGACAGTTGACAGTTGACAGTTGATAGTTGACCGATTGAGGACACTTGACAAAGGAAGTCCGAGGATTGGACTAATGAATAGTCTGATTTTAATTTCTCCCGATCGGGCGGGCGGGCTTTCAACCAATTGTTTCTGGTAATTCCTTAATTACAAGACTTAATTACAAGAATAAAATTATCTTAGTTTTTGTGATCTTTTGTTGGTTTGTGGTGCGACAGGGGGCGTCAAGCTGCCACAATGGATTAGGTTCAGGATAACTCAAGTCCAGAAGTTGCGCTAGCGAGGGAGTCTGTCAGACGAAAGGCTGATGGGGGTTGAGGTGGAAGTGTCGCAGCTATCGGGGAGAAGGGCTGGCGGATTGATTGAATTGTCGATCGAGCTTTATGACAAGATACAGCACGCGGGCGATCGCAGCAACAGCCCCAAAAGTAAGGGGGCAATTCGTAAATTGCCCCCAAATGAGTTAGAAATTACAAACTTTCCTCAGTCTGAAAAAGCTACTGAAGTCGGTACAGTGCCGAAACTAGCAGCCAGACTGACACCTCTGATCTCCTTAGTATACAACAAGACGCGACAGAAGTCATAGGATTTGAGATTTTAGATTTGGGAATGACTGATATGGTGTCCGCTGGATTAACCGGACTACGAAAGGTTTGTAGTGCGGACTTCAGTCCGCAGCATTTTACGGACTGAAGTCCGCACTACAAACCATTTTTGTTATGGTAATCGATCGGACATGATATGATTAGTATCTGTAGGTTGCGTCGCAGAAATATCGTACCAAAAAAAGAGCGAAAATCGAGCGACGCCAAGCACGAAAATATTTGAGAAAACAACGATTTTTTTTTCTTGGTATTAGATCGAATATGGTACAAGGTGGAAGAAACGAGCTTAGGATCGCATATTAAATAATTTACACTCTTGAAAGTGGGATGGGCGTCCCGCCCGTACAGAAAGGACGGGGGGGACGCCCATCCCACAAGAACAATAAAGATTATAAGTTATTTAATTCTCATTTCTTATTGAATTGGAAGTTCGATGATAAACTCAGTGCCTTTCCCAGGTTCCGAGAGGCACTGCAATTTACCTTTGTGTTTTTCAACCACAATTTGATGCGAAATTGACAAACCCAAACCAGTGCCTTTACCTACGGGCTTTGTGGTAAAAAATGGGTCAAATAAACGCACGATATTATCTTGGGGAATTCCCGGGCCGTTGTCTGAGATGCGAATATAAATTCTATTGTTATCAATCATTTCAGTTTTGATTGTGATTGCTGGAAAAATTGAATTGGGGGTATTTGTGGCTGGGCTGCTGCTTTCTTCTAAAGCGTCGATTGCATTTGCCAAGATATTCATAAATACCTGATTGAGCTGTCCGGGATGACATGGTATTTTTGGCAGTTCTCCGTATTCTTTAATTACTTCAATTCCCTGCCAGTGTGCCTTGGCTTTTAGCCTGCTGTTCAACATTAACAAGGTACTTTCTAAACCTTCGTGAAGGTCGGCAGGCTTGAATTTAGCTTCGTCTGCCCGGGAAAAATTGCGGAGAGTTTGAATGATTTCTACAATTCGATCGCATCCTGTGTGCATCGAATTTAGCAATTTGGGCAGGTCTTCTGCTAAAAATTCTAAGTCTATATCTTCAGCTTGTTTCTGAATTTTGGCTGGGGGATTCGGCAATTCTTCTCGATACATCTGCACGATGTCTAGCAAGTCGAGAACGTAGCCGCGGACGTGGCAGAGATTGCCGGCGACAAAGCCAACTGGGTTGTTAATTTCGTGGGCAATTCCTGCTAGCACTTGCCCGAGGGAAGACATTTTTTCGGTTTGGACTAATTGCATTTGAGTTTGTTGCAATTCGCGCAAAGCTGTTTGCAATTCCTGGGATTTTTGTCGATCGCGATCGGCAGCAGCAGCCCGTTCTTCCTCAACTCCGATCGCCCCAGCGATAATTCCGATCAGCTTGCAGTCGGCTTCTGTGGGTGCGATCGACTCGGTGTAGACTACGCACACGGCACCCACGTAATTCTCACCCAGCCTGACTGCTTGTCCCAGATAGCTTTTGAGTTGGTAGCGGATGACAGCGGGATCGATTTCGCCGTAGATCGTGTTCTGCAAGTCAGGAATCGCCACAGCCCGATCGCTGGCTTGGTGGCAGACATCGGTGCAGACATGGCCTTCGGCGCGATCGACCTCTGGGTAATCGGGCGGCGCTTGCCAAGTCGCGATCGCGCGCAGCAGCCCGCCACCGACGTGGCTGTAGATGGCGCTGCTGCCCCCCAAAAGCTCGCCGGCTAAGGATGTCAGGCGCTGAATGTTCAAGCCCGCGTCGGTGGTGAATCCCAAAAAGCACTCGTTGATTTTGCTGAGGCGGTACTCTGCTTGTCTGCGCGCCGTCATGTCGCGAGAGTTGAT
>NZ_JAEQCB010000104.1:0-21472 GCF_020738785.1 Microcoleus sp. PH2017_05_CCC_O_A
TCCGTTGGTGCCGCACCCTTAGAAGTATTGAAAGAGTATATTAGAAATCAAGAAAAGCCGTCCTAAAAGGACGGGGCTTGTATCCCATTTTCTTGGTCACTCAATCGCAATGAATGAATCCGTGTATGCAAAGCATCAGGCAACTAATACTCGTATCGCGACAATAGACAGCATGACGAATCGCCAATTGCCTCTAGAAGGTGCGCTCAAAGCTTTAGTAAGAATCGGAATTACGCCCGAGACGTTAGCACTTGTAAGTGAAATTTATGGGCTACAGATAGATGATTTACTGTCCTTGATTACACCTTGACATCTAACCCCCCTCCCTAACCTTATTCGCCCTTAACCGGGCGGTTTTTTGTACCTGTTCTCCCTCTATTCCCAGCTTGGCTAGCCAGCGCCGGAATAGGGGGCAGGCAAAACAAAACCCGTCCGGTTAAGGGCGGGTCATAAATCTTAACATTAGGGGCGGTTATGCCTCTTTTTTTTCGTTAAACTGAAAGACGAGATGAGCGAAAAATGAGCGGAAATCATCAACCAGAGATTGAGTGAGATTCCTAAATGGCGTAGCCATAAGCTGTCTGAGCAATGGGCGGAGAGAGAATCGAACTCTCATACCTTTCGGTGTCAGATTTTGAGTCTGATGCGTCTACCAATTTCGCCACCCGCCCTTTTTGGTGGTTTCACCATCATAACACGCCGATCGACTTTCTGCAAGCAAAGATTCATAATTTTTTGAACTTGCCCAGCGATCGATCTCTTTGGCGCGCAATACTGGTACAGGATGGGACAACTGAGCCGTTTGAGCTTGCTTGAGCATTTCCCCGAGTTCCGTGCTACTGAGGTCGTCGTAGGCCCGCGCTTGCGCCAAAAACGCATCGAGATTCAGTTTCGGTGCTAACGTCGGCGAACCTCCGGCCAGTTTCATCAGCACCGATGCTACCACTCTGGGGTCTTGGGTGGCGAGTAAGGCGGCGCGATCGCACGTAAATTCTGCACAGCGCAACCATTCC
Source organism: Microcoleus sp. PH2017_05_CCC_O_A (assembly GCF_020738785.1). NCBI lineage: Bacteria > Bacillati > Cyanobacteriota > Cyanophyceae > Oscillatoriales > Microcoleaceae > Microcoleus > Microcoleus sp. PH2017_05_CCC_O_A. Next base: position 1,014 of record NZ_JAEQCB010000104.1, read on the forward strand.
AACATTTGCGTCTGCAAACCCTGGGCGAATACGGTTCCCAAAGGCGAAATTTGACCGGCGGCCAATACAATTAAATTAGCCAGAGTCAGATAAACTCCGTGTTCGCACTTCAAATGTCCCAACTCGTGAGCGATTACGGCTTTCACTTCCTCGTCGGTGAGCAAATCAATCAGCGAAGTGTGCATCACCACAAAAGGCTGTTTTCCCCGCATCGCAAAGGTGTAAGCATTGGGCATCGGATGCTGGCGGACATAAAGCTGCGGTACTTCCAAATCCAGAGTTTTGCAAGCATCCACTAGCAATTGATGCAGGTGCGGTAATTGATTTTCGCCGACTTGGACGCTGGAAGCCAGATTTTCGAGCATGAAAAACTGTTCGCCAAGTTGTCCCAGCAACTGCCGCACCATCAAATCCAGGCCGGGCAGTTGTTTGAGCGCGTTGGTGGCTTCCAAGTCCAGCGGGTGCCGAAACTGGTCTGCTTTTAAACCGATGAGGGGGATGTTTAACATTTTAGTCAGTTGGTCATTGGGCAGTTGGCAGTGGTTATTTGTTATTTGTTATTTGTTATTTATTATTTATTAGTTCTCATAACTAATAAATAATAACTCTTCGACCCTTCGACTAAGCGAGCGGGCACCGCAAATAACCGACAACCAATAACAAATAACCACTAACTACTAACTAACAGTTTAAACTCGATCGCACGAGATTGACAGGAGCCTCAGCCGTCGCGGGGTCTGTACCCTCTTTGACTCGTCGCAACTTGGCTCCCAATTTTTGGAGTTTCATCTCTAACTGCTCGTAGCCCCGATCTAAATGCTGCAAGCTGCTGATGGTGGTGACACCATCGGCTGCAAGTCCCGCGATTACCAAAGCCGCCGAAGCCCGCAAATCTGTTGCGACTACGGGCGCACCCGACAGCATTGGGACTCCGCGCACTACGGCGACATTGCCTTTAACGCGAATGTCGGCGCCCATGCGGTTGAGTTCTGCTACGTGGCGCAAGCGGTTCTCAAATACGGTTTCTTTGATCAAGCTGTCTCCTTCGCTCAGCGTCAGCAAAGCCATAAACGGAGCTTGCATATCTGTGGAGAAACCCGGGTAAGGCAGAGTTTCGATGTCTGTGGCGGTGTGAATTTTGCCGGGAACTATCCGCACAATGTCGGATTCTACGATAATTTTCGCCCCCATTGTCTGCAATTTGGCAATAACTGCCGTCAGGTGGTCGGGAATTACCGACGACAAACTGATTTCTGAGTGAGTGATGGCTCCTGCTAATAAAAATGTTCCGGCTTCAATGCGATCGGGAATAATTGCATAGTCTACCGCGTGGAGTTTCTCAACTCCCGAAATGACGATCGTATTTGTGCCCGCGCCTTGAATTTTTGCTCCCATCGCACGGCAGAAATTCGCCAAATCGACGACTTCCGGTTCTTGAGCCGCGTTTTCAATTACGGTTTCTCCTTCCGCTAAAGTCGCCGCCATCATCAAAGTTTCAGTGGCGCCGACGCTGGGGTAGTCCAAATAAATTTTGGCTCCTTTCAAGCGGCGGTTCGGCCCTTTGACGTAAGCGTTAACAGTACCGTGATCGATGTGGACTTCGGCGCCGAGAGCTTGCAAGCCCCGAACGTGGAGTTCTACGGGCCTGGCGCCGATGGCACAACCACCTGGTAATGGCACTTTGGCAAATCCCAAACGCGCTAGCAGGGGCCCGATGATGAAGAAGCTCGCCCGCAGTTGGCTGACTAATTCGTAGGGGGCTTGAGCATCCAGGAGGTTGCTGGCGTTGATGTCTAAAGTATCGCCATTCTGCTGTACTTTGACTCCTACAGCCGAGAGAATTTGCCCCATGCGGGCGACATCGACCAATGCGGGAACGTTGCGGATGTGGCAATCGTCAGGGCATAGTATAGCTCCTGCCATGACTACTAAGGCCGAGTTTTTGGCGCCGCTGATTTTGACGTGTCCTTTCAGGGGCTGGCGACCCCAAATTTGTAATACTTGTTGGTCGCTTTCTGGTGAAGCGGACAGGTTAGATGAGTTTTGAGCTGGTGTAATGGGTTTGCCCTCCATAATGCGCTTCGTTACTTTATACATTAGTGAAATACCCAAACTAAACGAAATACCGTTATAGTTCGGGCTTCGTGTATCGTTTGCCGTTGCTCTGTTGGGTATACCCATTTCTGGGTATTCGTCACTGAAGACGATCCAAGTCTGACACAGCATCTCTGGCTTTTTACGGCCTTTATCCCGACCTAGGGAATCCACGCAGAAGCCCTGTTTCCCAAGGCAAAAAACTATTTTCGTACAACAAACTTGGATTATATTTTATGGTGGGACGTACCTTACCAACCAGCGGTCTGCTCTTTCCCCTTTTCTCTCGCAGTTGTCCGGGGCCAAGCATTTTACTGCTACTGTAGCCTGTTGTTTGCAGTCGAGTGGGTGGGTCGCAACCACTTATATCTTAGACTTTTGAGGAAATTGTCGCTTTTTTTTCATAGACCTTGCTTAGCTTATATCCCAATGCTGAATTGAGTACAATTACAGCGTGGGACTTACGCCAATTGAGTTAATTTTGGTTCGATTTTACCGGAAAGTTTTTATATGTCCAGGGGGGATGTTAAGAATTCCTGGTATTATACTTGCTCCCATTGTGGCTGGGTGAGGGTTTCAGGTTACGATCGCACGAATAATATCGATCAAGTCCTATGGAGTTATCTGTATCAAGATTTACTTTTGTTTGTGGTTGTCGATCGAGATGCAGATGTGGTGCTATTCTCAATAAGCTATTTTGTAGTACGGGCCGATGGGACGATCGACAAAGGTGTAGGATGTCAACTCGATCGACAATGCCGAGAAGTTCGCACGTTGTCGATCGCCCCAATGCCTGTGCTAACCTGTGACAACACCCTAGAGCCAAAGTTAGTGCTAGCAAATGGTTCACATTAAGCGGATCGAACTAACTAACTTTAAATCTTTTGGCGGCACAACGTCCATTCCCGTGCTGCCTGGTTTTACTGTGGTTTCCGGGCCCAACGGTTCAGGGAAGTCCAATATCCTCGATGCTTTGCTGTTTTGTCTGGGACTTTCGACTTCTAAGGGAATGCGGGCTGAACGTTTGCCGGATTTGGTGAACAGCGCCCAAAATAAGCGCGGTACGATTGAGGCTAGCGTGACTGCTACTTTTGCGCTGGAAGATGTGGGTGATGAATGGTTCGCTCAGGATGAAGATGAGGATGAGGATGAGGTAGAAAAGGCAGCGGATGATTTGTCTGTTGAGTCTGTTGAAGCAGAAGACGTAGAAGCAGTCGAAATTCCAGAAACTGAAGACAACAACGGACAATCATCCAATCCAAAATCCAAAATCCAAAATCCAAAATCGGATGAGTTATCTGTTGAAGAAGTCGAAGAAATAGAAATCGCCACCAGTCAAGAAAACAACGGACAACTACTCGCTAACAATCGAAAATCCAAAATCCAAAATCCAAAATCGGATGAGTGGAGTGTGACGCGCAAACTCCGAGTCACTCGTCAAGGAACTTATACGTCAAATTATTACATTAATGGCGCACCTTGCACGCTGACTCAACTGCACGAACAACTTAACCGTTTGCGAATTTATCCCGAAGGTTATAACGTTGTTTTGCAAGGAGACGTTACTAGCATTATTTCGATGAATTCTAAGGAACGCCGCGAAATTATTGATGAATTGGCAGGTGTGGCTCAATTCGATCGCAAAATCTCTCTCGCACGGCAGAAGTTGGATGAAGTTAAGGAAGTTGAAGAACGCAGCGGGATTGTGGAAAAAGAACTGATTTCTCAGCGCGATAGACTGGCGAACGATCGCGCAAAAGCGGAAAAATATCAAAAGTTGCGGGCGGAATTTCAAGAGAAGTCGCAGTGGGAAATTGTTCTCAAGTTCCGTCAGTTGCAAAAGCAAGAGTGGAAACTGCGCGAACAAATCGAAACGGGCGATCGCAATTCTACATCTCTCACCGAACAATTGCAAGCCATTACCACCCAAATTCAAGCTGCAACCGCTGAACTTGACGCGCTGAATGCTCGCGTTAAAGCTTTGGGTGAGTCGGAATTGTTGGCTTTGCAAGCAAGTATTGCCACTCAGGAAGCGGAACGGCGGCAACTCCAAAACCGCAAACAGGATTTGGAAACAACTGCTGGACAAATGGCGGCTAATATAGCACAAACTGAGGAAGAAGTGCGGCAGTTTCGGCAAAGTTTGGAGCAAATTGAGATTGAAATATCCTATGTGATGTCTCAAATAGGTACTTTTCAGGAACAGCGCGACGCCGCCCAACAAAGTTTAGATCAGAGTCGGGAAGTTGCAAATGCGATCGCCTCGACGGCCGAAGTTTGGGTACAGCAACAAACGGAACTGCACCGCCAAATCGAGACAATTCAGCAAACTTTGGAGCCGCAGCGCACCGAACAAGCTACTATTGGTGAAAGAGCCGATCGCCTGCAAAGTCAAATTCAAGAACAAAACCAATCGCTGCAAGTATTGGAACAGGAAATTACAGCAAAAAAAAATCAGCAATCAAGCCTTGGGGAAACCCAAAAAGTTGCTGCTTTGCAAGTAGAATCGCTGAATCAGATTGTAGTCGCAGCCGAACAAGAATTGCAATTGCAACAGGAAACTCAAACTCGTTTGTTGGAAGAACAGCGGGAAAGACAGCGCAAGTTAGATAAGCTAGAAGTGCAGTTTCAAGCCCAGCAAGAAGCGAGCGGCACGTTTACTGCAAAAATTATCGCACAAAGCGGAATTGGCGGAGTTTGTGGCTTGGTGGCTCAACTGGGCAGGGTGGAACCGCGCTTTCAGTTGGCGCTGGAAATTGCGGCGGGCGGCCGTATGGGTAATATGGTGGTGGAAAATGACAGTGTGGGTGCTGCTGCGATCGAATTGTTGAAGCAAAAACGGGCGGGAAGGATGACGTTTTTGCCTTTAAATAAGATTAGAGGCGGCAGGTTTTCGGTGAATGAAAATTTGCGGCGGGCGGCTGGATTTCTGGATGCGGCTGTGAATTTGATTGAGTGCGATGCGCGCTATCAGGAGATTTTTGCTTACGTTTTTGGCAGTACGGTGGTGTTTAGCAATCTTACCGATGCCCGCCGCTATTTGGGACAGTACCGGATTGTCACTTTGGATGGGGAAATTCTGGAAACTAGCGGCGCGATGACTGGGGGAAGTTCTACTAATAGATCTACCTTGCATTTTGGTACGGTTGATGCTAGTGATGCTGGGGATGAAGCGCGGACAATTGCTGCTTTGCAAGAACGTATTGAGGAAATTGAGCGGATTTTGGAACGGTGCAAAATTGCGATCGATCGCGCTGCTGTTGCTGTCAAAACTCGCAGTCAAGAATTGATGGAGGCGAAGCAGAATTTGCGCGAACATCAGTTGCGCTTGGAACAGTTGGAGTCGGAAATAAAGAATTTGCAAGCGCAACAAGAACAAGTGCGATCGCAAATTGCTAAAAATACTCAGGAATTGACTGATTCGCGATCGCGATTGCAGTTGCTTGCGAGGGAATTGCCCGCACAGGAAACTCAATTGCAGCAGTACCGCCAAACTTTGGCGCAGTTGGAAGAGTCGAACAGTCACAGCGAATGGCAGCAAATGCAGTCGGGTTTGCGCGCTCAAGAAGCGCAACTGCAAGAGCGCGAATTGGCTCTGAGAAACGCCCAGCAGCGCCAAGGAGACTTGCAAAATCAATTCGGGCGCTTGGAAGAGAAAATTAAGGAAGGCAGCGAGAAATTGCAGGAATGGCAAGTGCAGCAAAATGCGGGAACTGATGCTGTAAACCGGATTGTTTCGCAGCAGTTAGAACTAGACGCACAGATTGCAGCAGCTAAGGCGGCTTTGGCCCAAATTGAGGAGAAATTGGGTTTGGAGAAGGGAGAACGCGATCGCGCAGAATCGCAACTGCGAGAGCAACATTTGGCAAAACAACAGTTACAATGGCAGTTGCAAAAACTGCACGAAACTCAGCAAGAACGCCGGGAACAATTAGCCGCCGTCCGCACTCTCATGGAAACGCAGCGAGCGGAAATGCCCGATCCGGTGCCGTCGATTCCTGAAAATGTAGAGAAAGCCAATTTGACGGAATTGCAGCAAGAAGTAAAGGCGATCGCCAAACGCATTCAAGCTTTAGAACCGGTGAATATGCTAGCATTGGAAGAGTACAACCGCACTCAAGAACGCCTGCAAGAATTGAGTCAAAAATTGACGACATTGGCAGGAGAACGCACTGAACTTTTGTTGAGAATCGAAAATTTTACCACGCTCAGGCGGCGCGCTTTTAAAGAAGCTTTCGATGCGGTTAACGAGAACTTCCAGACTATCTTTGCGGAACTTTCCGAAGGTGACGGGTATCTTCAGCTAGATGACCAGGAAGACCCTTTCAGCAGCGGTTTGAATTTGGTCGCTCACCCGAAGGGGAAACCCGTTCAGCGGCTGGCTTCCATGTCGGGAGGCGAAAAGTCGCTGACGGCGCTGAGTTTTATCTTTGCGCTGCAACGCTACCGCCCGTCTACGTTCTACGCTTTTGATGAAGTGGATATGTTTCTGGATGGGGCAAATGTGGAGCGATTGGCTAGAATGATAAAACGACAGTCTGAACAAGCCCAGTTTATTGTTGTGAGTTTGCGGCGACCTATGATTCAATCGGCTGAGCGTACAATTGGTGTTACTCAAGCACGGGGAGCTTATACTCAAGTCATAGGACTGAAGTTGTAGTCCCGGAGCGTCTGGTGATGAACGTGTTCAGTAATATATGTACTCAATAAATCAGGATTAAACTTAGAATGACATCAGAACAAATCTGCCAACGCTCCGATATTCTCGGCACTCAAGTCATCACCCGCGACAGAGGTAAACGCCTGGGTGTAGTTAGTCAATTGTGGGTAGACATCGATCGCCGGGAAGTTGTGGCGATCGGTCTGCGTGATAATATATTTGCGATCGCTGGACTACCAAAGTTTATGTTCCTCAGTAATGTCAGCGAAATTGGCGACGTGCTGTTGGTGGAAGATGAAAGTGCGATCGAAGATGATGTCGATGTTGAAGTCTACAGCATTTTGATTAACAGCGAAGTGATTACCGAAACCGGCGAACTTTTGGGAAGGGTGCGGGGCTTTAGATTCGACCCGGAAGACGGTAAATTAGTTTCTATCGTCATCGCTTCCCTCGGAATCCCCCAAATCCCCGACCAAGTTCTCAGTACCTACGAGTTGGGGATTGAAGAAATTGTCAGCAGCGGCCCCAACCGCTTGATTGTATTTGAAGGTTCCGAGGAAAGGCTGAGGCAGCTTAGCGTGGGTTTGCTAGAGCGCGTCGGTTTGGGACAAGCACCTTGGGAACGCGACGAGGAGGAACAAGGCTATTATCCCAAACCTGTGGCTACAGACCATCAATTGGGCCCGGGCGTGCGGATTCCTGCACCGGAAATGCGAAGCCGAGTAGCAGCACCCGTGGTAGAAGAGGTTCCTTGGGATGAGGATTCCCAGTGGAATCGCCCACCGGTACGACAGCAGCAGATGCGCGCGATGCCGCAGCCTCAGCAGATAGACGATTATGATGAGTATGAAGAGGATAATTGGGGCGGCGAGGACGATTACGAGGAAGACGAGTACGAAGAGAAGCAGTACAGCCCTCAGGTTTCTCGCCCGAAGGAGCCTGTCGTGGTGGAGTACGAGTACGAGGATGATGTGGAGGCGGATGCTTGGGCTGACGATGAAGCATCGAAGCCTTACCAGGCTCCTCGGGTGAATATCCCTGAGAAGACTAAGACTCCTGAGTACGAGGAAGAGCCTGGTTATTAGGATTAATCCACGGAAGTCCCTCTGTAAGATACTGTTAGAAAACCCGCAAAAGCGGGTTTTGTTGTGATTGGGGCGATCGATCTAATAGATATAATAGAAGTATAGAAGTGCGATCGACAAGGTAAAAACCGTGACACTAACTGCAACCGAATACAAATATGTGGAATTAGATGAGAAGAACGTTCCTCTCATCGCCGGAACCACAATGAAAGTCGTTGAATTAATAACTTCGGTAAAAGCTTACGGCTGGACTCCTGAAGAATTATTCCAATCCTATCCTCACCTGACTTTGAGCAAAATTTACTCTGCCTTATCCTACTACTGGGATCACAAAGAAGAGCTGGATGCAGATATGCAGCGCAGGTTCGAGTATGCCGAAAAATTGCGCCTAGAAGCTGGCGAATCTGCTTTGGCTAAAAAACTCCGAGCCCAGGGACTAATCAAATGAGTATAAATCTGTACATGGATGAGAATGTGCCTCTACCTGTTACAGAGGGATTGCGGCGACGGGATGTAGATGTTCTGAGAGTTCAAGAAGATAACCATCAAAATACGCCAGACCCTATTATACTCGATCGCGCAGCCGAGCTTCAGCGCGTTGTTTTTACCCAAGATGAGGATTTTTTAGCGATAGCAAACCGCCGCCAGCAAGAAGGAATAAATTTTGCTGGCGTCATCTACGCTCACCAACAAAGTGTAACTGTTGGCGATTCGATTCGTGACTTGGAAATTATTGCTAAGGTTAACGAACCTGAAGATTTAGCTAACTGCGTTCAGTACCTGCCTTTGTAGCAAAACCCGAAATAGCGATCGCCCCAGTCCGTGATATCATATCCAGTGATTTCATTTGCAATATTCCGACCGGAGCAGATTTATTAAATCTCTAGCTTATATTACAGATACTGGTTAAGTTAGCAAAGGATGTCATTGCGAGCGAGCGAAGCAATCGCAGAGACTATGACGCTTCTCGATTAACCGATGTGCGCGCGGAGCAATTGCTTGTTTAACTGAACAGTATTGGTTTATATTACAGATACTCGTTAAGCCATCCTACAAAAATTATAGATATAAATTCGCTCCTGCTTTTGCTCTTTTTCCTCCTCTGAGTCCTCTGCGCCTCTGTGGTTCATAAAAAATCCCCTTCACTTTAATATCAGCTCAAAAAAATTGAACCGTCAATGCAGAAAACTGAAAAATCAAACAGGTATTTTAATCTATCTCTCTATACTCTTATGATCATCGGTTCATTCATAGCAGTAGGGTATAAGTTCCCGATTGGAGGCAACTTTCCCGAATTACCACAAATCCAATCCCTGCTCAATCCTGAACTCTACAAAAATGACTATCACGTTCAGGAAATGGTGAAATTGAATCCGAGATACTATTATTATCATATCATTTATTTGTTAGCAAGCTTAGGGTTAAGCATCCCCTTAGTACATTTTATTTATCAATTCCTAGCCTTTGGTTCAGTTATCCTAGCTTGTCGGGCAATTATCAGAATATATACTAATTCACAACTGCCAGTAGCAGCAATGAGTTTCTTGTGTTTAGCCGCTTCATTTACAGATGTGGGAAACACGCTGATATTTTCCACAAAATCAGTACCGAGTACCTTCGCAATGGGTGTCGCAATCTGGGGAATTTACTTTAGTTTGCGTCAGAAATGGCTGACTGGATATTTCTTTTTTGGACTGGCTTGTTTGCTGCAATTTTTAGTCGGTTTGCTGCCGGGATTGATGATGGTTCCGGTTTTAGCGATGGAATCAGTAAGAGAGCGGCAGTTCAAAACGTTGATTTGGGCGATCGCACTTTTAGCAGCAATGTCAAGTATAGTGTACGTACCCATGTTATTGACAGGTACTACCGGCACTCAAACCATCGACAATGCCGAGTTTGTATTCATCCACGCCAAAGTCCGCAATCCTCACCACATCCTCCCGTCAAATTGGACTATTGGGAATTGGTTCAACTTTATATGTTTCATCAGTGGCGGCTTGCTGTGCATCAAAAATACCGACTTACTCCAAAAAGAAGACAAGATTAATTTTTACATAATTGTTAGCACGTCAATTTTCGCGCTGTTCCTAAACTACGTATTTGTAGAAGTTTACCCGCTGGCTTTAATCGCCAAACTGCAATTGGCGAGAACCGTTCCATTTGCTCAGTTAATTATATTTATTGCTGTTAGTTTAACCATCGAGAAGCTTTACACAAATAAAAAAATAGCTGTTAGCTTGTTGCTGCTATCTGTACTGACTTTGCCTTTTCGAGGTGTAATTTTCCTCGGATTATCAGTTTGGCAAACCAGAAATTACGTATTTCCCAAGAGATACAATATATTGCTGTGGATTTTTACAGCAGTAACGTTAATTGTTAGTTTGATATATCCGGTGACTGATTCGTGGGAAATAATCGGCAATCGCCTAATTAGCATACCTATCCTCTTTTCAATTCTTGCCTTGCCTTTCATTTTAGAACAAACATCTATATCTACACCACTCACACAAATAGTAACCCATATTTTAGCTTTGGCAACTACCGCCATCTTAGTTTTTGGAGTAGCAGGAATTTTACCAAAGCCAATGTTAGAAACCTTTCAAAAAAGAGTTAATATTAATGTAGTTCCCAGCGACGACTTAAACAGATTAGCTTTACACTTTTCGCAAATTAGCAATCAAGATGCACTCATATTAATTCCACCTTCAGTTACCAGCTTCCAGTTTTACTCTCAGAGAGCGATAGTAGTTAATTTCAAGAATTTTCCCTTGACAGAAACAGGAATCAAAGAGTGGCAAAATCGCATGGAAGCTGTTTTGGGAGTTCCCTTAAACCCGCAAATGATTTGGGGAGGGAACGACTTATTCAGCCGTCGCAGCAGTGCGGATTTAGTCAAAGTAGCCCAAAAATATCATGCCGATTATATCCTGACTCGCAGCGATTGGCATCCAAACATTGAAGGAGAAATAGTAGATAAACAAGGCAAATGGATAATCTTTAAAATCCGATAATATCAAATGTGGTTCAACCGCAATTTCCCGGGGAATAGAATTCGCGGCTATACAAACAAAGTCCGCCTTCGCAGACTGAAGAAAAAGAGAGATAATTTTACTCGTTACCAGTTCATTTAGTCATATCGTTTCCCGTTGTATCGGAATGATTTAACCGCAGAGAGCGCAGAGAGCGCAGAGAGATGAATACAGGAGGAGAATGCTACTGGATTTGATATGAGGCTTTGCGCGGGCGAAAGTTTGTATAGAAGCGGTTTCAACCGCCGAATCTTATCAACAGTTAAATATCAAAACCCGAATCATCAATAATTTCGCAAATCTGCTTATCCACATAATCAGCAGCCACATTCCGCGCAATCAACTCAGCCAAAATCCCCAAAGAAATCAACTGCACCGACAGAATTGTACACAAAATCCCAAAAAATAGCAAAGGTCGATTCCCGATCGGCCCAAAGTGCATCCCGGCTAAATTCAGAAACCAAATCACAATCAAATAACTCAGCGAAAAAGTTCCCACCAAGCCAAAACACAACCCCAATCCGCCAAACAAATGACCCGGTTTGTGCAAATATTGCGTCGTCGCCAACACCGTCAACAAATCAATAAATCCCCGCGCGTAGCGTTCCCAGCCATAATTGGATTTGCCATGTTTGCGCGGATGGTGTTCGACAACTACTTCGCCAATTTTAAAACCTAAATTATTTGCTAATGCTGGAATATAGCGGTGCAATTCCCCGTACAATTTAATCGAATGCAAAACCTCCCGGCGATAAGCCTTGAAACCGCAATTCATGTCGTGCATTTGCACCCCAGTCAGCAAACACGCAACTGTATTAAACAAGCGGGAAGGTAAAGTTTTAGAAAGCGGGTCGTTGCGCTTTCTTCGCCAACCGGAAACTAAATCAAATCCCAATTCTAAATGATCTAAAAATTTGGGAATTTCGGCGGGATCGTCCTGTAAATCTGCATCGAGAGTAAAGATAATTTTCCCGGCTGCATTGCGAAATCCCGCTGAAAGTGCGGAGGATTTGCCAAAATTGCGCCGCATTCTTATCGCTTTAATTCGTTGGGGAAATTGACCAGCTAAATCGGCAATTTCTCGCCAAGAAGCATCGCGGCTACCATCGTCTATGAAAATAACTTCGTAACTTGCGATTCCTGTTTGGGACATGACGATGGTAATTTTTTCAAACAGTAATTTCAGTGTTGCTTCTTCATTGTGAACGGGAATTACAAAGCTGAGATCTTTTTGCATAGCTGATTTTTGTAAGTGTTATTGATTAGAGAAGATTGCAAAAGTCCTTTTAATCATTTTTGGGGGACGGGCTAGAAGCCCATCCCACAATTTTTTGTTTTATTGTGGGATGGGCTTTGAGCATCGTCCCAATTATTTTTGCAAGATGTCTATCGCTTGGGAGTTTCGCAAAGCTACCCAACCTTCGCGGTTTTTGAATGAAGCATAGGCTGTCAATAATTTATCGGTTGGCGATGTTTGAATGTATCCTCTCCAAGCTGCGGATTCGTAGGCTACCCCAAATAAGTTAACTAAGTCGGGGCGGGGAAATCCTGACATAGCGAAACCTCGAACTACATTTTCTTGGTTGAGAATGACAATACATTTTACATGATTTTCGGGATCTCCTACCCAACCAATTACTCTGGCGGCGGCTGGTGCGAGTTTGGTGATTGTATCAAAATATCCGGGTACTCCGTCTTTGGGGGCTGAGAGTAAATTCCGGTCGATTTTTGTGTCTAATGCTGCACAAAAGTTGTATTTTTTGATGTCTCGATTGAATGGTACTAAGTTGTTAGTTTTTAAGGCATCGATTAACCCGACAAATGCGGCGGGTTTGTTTCCTACTCTCTCTTTAATTAGGGTGATGTCGGTGATGCCTAATTGCAATGATAGTGCTACTAGCGGTTGATAGGTTGCTCTGCGGGCGATCGCCATTGCAGTTTCGCCTCCCACCCCGTACATTAAAATGACGGCTGCTATCACGACTGCAAACAGCGGTGTCAGCCATCGTCCTTGGATTCTCGGTGTGGGCTGTAACTCGCGTACCGCAAGCACTATGAGGATAATTGTACTCATCCAAAACAAGGCTGGGAGTGTGGCGTAGCGGGAAGCGGTAGCCTGTTCGACTCCAAATCCCGATCGACTAACTGCGGCCATTAAAGCCGTTTGCAGGGTGTACAATTGGATGGACAGCCAAGGCAGCCAATTTTGGCGATTTCCTACAGGATAGCCAAGCTGCACAGACTTTTTTACCAATAGCCAATAACCCACAAAACCCGTTACAGCAATCAAACCAATTATACCAATAATTGACGCAACAATAATGTTTTCGGTAAAAATACCCCCGAGATAAATCGGAATATATTCGAGAGTTTTCAGCGGATTGATTTTAGTTAAAGAAGGATGATTGGACGGAGTTTTGTAAGTTAAGAAATAAATACCAATCACCGCAATCGAAGCAGCAAAATACAAATAAGTTATCCGCCGAGGAAACCGAAGCACAATCGCAGCCCCACACAATATCGGCCACAAACCTAAAGGAGTGCTGTAACTAATACAACCTAAAATCCCAAAAACAATACTACCAATTACCCACTTGTTTTGTTGCCATCCCTCATTCCCAATCTTTGCCGGAGAATGAATACCTAAAGGTTGTGCTTCTCTGCTATTTAATAATAAATTAACATAGGATTGCAAACAAAATATCGAACAAATTACAAATAAATTAGCAATAATCCAGTGGACGCCACTGAATCCCCGCATCCAGTTGTGTGCCGCCGCCGGAGTAAAATTAAAAATAGAAATACACAGGATGACTGAGATAAATTGTAGTGGAAAATTCCTTAATCTTAAAGGTAGTAAAGCAATCAAGACATAGCACTGAATCCAAGCCAAAAACCAAGCAATCAAACATAAACCAATATTTGAACCTTGGGTGATAATAATATTCAAGCCATAGATAATCGCCGGAATCAAGACAAAATGCTCATTCGCCCGAAATATCCAATTAAAAGGATTTGTAGAGAAACCGTCTACTGAATAAAAATTCCAAGTCATCCACCAATAATCAAAATTAGACAAGTCTCCCGCTTGGGATATCAAGTACAAAATATATGACGCTGGTATGAGAATGCCGATAACTGAGGTGATAATTAAAACATATTGGTTCTTGATTTTCATGAATTCGGAGATAGATATTTTTAAAGATTTACTCAATTATTTATTTCACTTATTTAATGGTTGTTAGCCCCTACCTAGAAGGCAAATTGTTTTTAAGGCGGGGTTTAAATCCCGTCTTAAAAACTTCGGGCATCTGTCACTCGCACATCTGTCAACTGTCAACTGTCAACTGTCAACTGTTTAACCAGCATTTCTCTGAGCCCTTGCCGCCAGTGGGGAGGATAGGTTCCCAGAAGTGCTGATATTTTCACTGTGGAAAGTACAGAAAAAGCGGGACGTTTTGCGGGTGTGGGATATTCGGCGGTGGTGATGGGAATTACGCGCTTGATTTTGAGGGGAAAGCCGAGTTTCTCTGCTTCTTCAAAAATGGCGATCGCAAAATCATACCAACTACACACACCGCTGTTAGTATACTGGTAAGTCCCAAAACTTTCTAGCCCAAGCAGAGGGATGATTTGGGCAGTTGCAGCCCCCAAATCTGCCGTCGAAGTTGGACTTCCAATCTGATCTGCTACTACCCGAAGTTCTTCCCTATCTTTGCCCAATCTCAGCATGGTTTTGACAAAGTTGCCTTTGCCGCCGTTACCGTAAACCCAGGCGGTTCTAATAATAATATGTCGGTTTCCCGCTTTTCTAATTGCTTCCTCGCCTGCTAATTTGGACTTCCCGTAAATTCCCAATGGGTTTGTAGAATCTGTTTCGAGATAAGGAGAACCGCTGCTACCATCAAATACGTAATCAGTGGAAAAGTGGATTAAACTTGCTCCCAGTTTCTCGCATTCTTCTGCAAAGATTCCGGGTGCGATACCATTGACTGCTTCGGCTAAGTCTGCTTCGGTTTCGGCTTTGTCTACCGCAGTGTAAGCAGCGGCATTCACGACTACATCCGGTTGAATGTCAGCCATTGCTTGGCGGATGGTTTCGGGTTGGGATAAATCGACGGAAGTGCGATCGACTGAAATGACCTCTCCCACAGATAATAGTATGGGCTGTAATTCTTGAGCTAGCTGTCCGCTACCGCCTGCGAGTAAAATTTTCATTATCTAAAACACTTGAGCTCTTTTCAATGTTTGTCCGGCTTTGTCTTTAGGTGATAAAATTGGTTCGGCACCATCTAGCGGCCAGGCGATCGCCAAATCAGGATCATTCCATACAATACACCGCTCGTGTCCCGGTGCATAGTAGTCTGTAGTTTTGTACAAAACTTCAGCAATGTCTGATACTACTAAAAAACCGTGAGCAAAACCCGCCGGCACCCAAAATTGCCGCTTATTTTCAGCACTAATCAAACAGCCCACCCACTGTCCGAAAGTCGGCGAACTTTTTCTAATATCCACCGCCACATCATATATTTCGCCCGCAACAACCCGCAGCAATTTACCTTGAGGCTGCTGCATTTGGTAGTGCAAACCGCGCAGCACATTTTTAGAAGACTTGGAATGATTGTCTTGCACAAATTCTGCTGTCACACCTGTTTTTTCGACAAAAGCTTGGTGATTGAAACTCTCAAAAAAGAAACCGCGATCGTCTCCGAAAATTTTAGGCTCAATTATCAGAACATCCGGTATTTCTGTAGATATAACATTCATAGTTGGCTGTATCGCGTGATAAACTTATACTCAGTCTATGCTATCTTACTATGAAAACTGACACATATCTCAAAAAATTGTATGCAAACCGATTTGATTCCCGACAGATGCAAGCCAAGGTGGCACTTTGGAAAGTTTTAATTGACGAATTTTTACAAGATTATGTTCCTCCAGAATCGGCTGTTTTAGATATTGGCGGCGGTTACTGCGAGTTTATCAATCAAATTCGAGCGGGCGAAAAATGTTTAATTGACCTGAATCCCGATTCCAAGTTATTTGCTGATGCTGATGTCAAGGTGCTGAATATTGATGTGCTTAATTTAGAGAGGAACTTGTAGAAATCATCTCATTTTGCTTTGATGCGCTGAAGCCTAGCGGTTCTCTTTTGGTAATTCAGCCAAACTTCAAATACTCTTACAAGGAATACTACGATTTTATCGATCATCAATTACCGATTACGCATTTATCGCTGCAAGAGCTTTTACAAACTGTCGGGTTTAAAGTTGATGTGATGATACCGAGATTTTTACCGTTTTCGACGAAAGGGCGGCCGGCTTCGCCGTTGTTGTTAAAGGTTTACCTGAAATTGCCTTTTTTATGGCGTTTTTTGGGCGGGCAAATGTTTGTTAAGGCGTCGAAGATAAGAGTCGGCGGTTGAAACCGCTACTATACAAACAAAGTCGGCCTCCGCCGACTGAATAAAATAGCTTATTTTAATAATTCATCGACGGGAATGCTAAAACCAGGCAAAACAATTTGAGTGCTAACAACTTCCCCAGCAATAAAGATAATTCGGGTTTGTTTTGTGACTACAATAACCCATTGGTTTTCTGGATATACCAGCCAAACTTCCTCACTTCCCGATTCCAAATATTCCGTAGCTTTCGCAATTACATCTTCCGCTAAATCTGTTGGGGAAACAATTTCAGCACATAAAGGAAAACTTTGCGGCAGCACTTTGAGACTGCCAAATTGTGCTGCTAATTCCGGGGGAAGGTAGGCAACATCAGGATAGCGTCCCTGCTTATTGGTACGGCAGGG
The DNA here is from genome assembly GCF_020738785.1 of Microcoleus sp. PH2017_05_CCC_O_A. NCBI lineage: Bacteria > Bacillati > Cyanobacteriota > Cyanophyceae > Oscillatoriales > Microcoleaceae > Microcoleus > Microcoleus sp. PH2017_05_CCC_O_A. The sequence goes on from NZ_JAEQCB010000104.1 coordinate 17,690, forward strand.
AACGTCGGTATAAACTTTTCCTCCCTGTCCGCTGGAGTCTTTGTAGTTTCTCCAACAAAAGTAAAGATTTCCCTGTACTTCGCTATGCTTGAGAGTCATGCCATTTTTCTCCAATAATTCGCCATCAACCCACTCTTGGAGATCCGGTGGACTTTCCATCCATGCTTCTAGAGAGTAGGTTTTATATGCCGGGGCGACAACTGTAGAAGTTACCATTTTTCGGTTCTCCGTGTGGAACTTTTTTCTATGATATCAGATACGATCGCCCTTTATGCCTGTCACATCCAAGTGTTATCATAAAAATGACGAATTATCAAGCATTTCAGACTGTGGGCTATTAAGATGAATCTGCCATAAAAGGATCAGTTTAAGGACAAAAATGATGACACAAACTAAATCATCCGCCGCCCTTGCAATCAATCTTCCGCCAACACTCACACTCACCGTTACCCGCGAACAGTTCATCGAATTGGCGATCGCAAATCGGGATGTACAATTAGAATACACCGCAACAGGAGAATTAATCGTAAACCCGCCCACCGGAGGCGAGGCAGGAATAATAAACTCGGAAATCGGCGGACAAATCTGGTTGTGGAACTGCCAGACTAAACTCGGTGTAGCATTTAGTTCTTCTACTGGTTTTGACCTACCAAATAGGGCTATTCGCTCTCCTGATGCGTCTTGGGTGCGTCAAGAAAGGTGGGACGCACTCACATCAGAACAAAAAGAAAGCTTTATTCCATTGTGTCCCGATTTTGTGGTAGAACTTCGTTCTAAAAGTGACAACATGGAACCGCTGCGAGTCAAGATGAGAGAATATATGAACAATGGTGCTCGTTTGGGTTGGCTGATAGATCGGAAAAACCGAAAAGTGGAGATTTATCGGCAAAATCGGGAAGTGGAAGTGCTAGAAAATCCTGCTACTTTGTCGGGTGAAGATGTGTTGCCAGGGTTTGTTTTGGATTTGACAGAAGTTTGGGGATAAAGAGCGATCGCCCGCCAAATTCTGCCACAACAAATTTATGAAATCAGGCAGAAACCGGGTTTTTGGCAAAATCCCCGCCGCAGCCTTAAATTTCCGAAAAACCCGGTTTATTAAGTTCGGATCGCCCGCAATATTAAACCAGATCGCACACAGCCCCTAAAGATGCGATCGTCGCTTTTTCAGCATCCGTCAAACCCGTAACGCCCGTGATATTCATACTCTCATAAGGTCTTTCAGCTATCAGCGTTTTGAGGCACTCACCAGTCTTGACATCCCAAAACTTAATTGTGCCATCACCACTACTGCTAATCAGAATTTTACCGTCGGGATTAAATGCGACTGAACTTACAATATCGCTGTGACCTTGAAAAGTTTGGAGGCATTTACCACTGTGGCAATCCCACAATTTTACAGTTCGATCGCCACTGCCACTAGCCAAGATTTTACCGTCTGGACTAAATGCAACTGAACGAACCAAATTGCTGTGACCTTGGCAAGTTTGGAGGCATTCACCGCTGTGGCAATCCCATAACTTTATAGTTCGATCACCACTGCCACTAGCCAAGATTTGACCATCTGGACTAAATGCAACTGAGATTACCAAATTGCTATGACCTTGGCAAGTTTGGAGGCATTCACCGCTTTGGCAATCCCATAACTTTATAGTTCGATCACCACTGCCACTAGCCAAGATTTTACCGTCTGGACTAAATGCGACTGAACGTACCCTATTGTTGTGACCTTGCCAAGTTTGGAGACATTCACCGCTGTGACAATCCCACAACTTTATAGTTTTGTCACTACTGCCACTAGCCAAGATTTTACCGTCTGGACTAAATGCGACTGAACGTACCCTATTGTTGTGACCTTGCCAAGTTTGGAGGCATTTACCGCTGTGGCAATCCCACAACTTTATAGTTTTGTCACTACTGCCACTAGCCAAGATTTTACCGTCTGGACTAAATGCAACTGAGTTTATCCAATGACTATGACCTTGCCAAGTTTGGAGACATTCACCGCTGTGACAATCCCATAACTTTATAGTTTTGTCATTACTGCCACTGGCCAAGATTTTACCGTCTGGACTAAATGCGACTGAACGTACCCAATCGCTGTGACCTTGCCAAGTTTGAAAACATTCACCTGTGTAGCAATCCCACAACTTGACAGTTCTGTCACCGCTACCACCAGCTAGGATTTGACCGTCTGGACTAAATGCAACTGAACGCACAAAATCGCTGTGACTTTGCCAAGTCTGTAGGCATTCACCGCTGTGGCAATCCCATAATTTTATAGTTCGATCATCACTTCCGCTAGCCAAAGTTTGACCATCTGGACTAAATGCAACCGAATTTACCCAATCGTTGTGACCTTGCCAAGTTTGAAAACATTCACCTGTGTAGCAATCCCATAACTTGACAGTTCTATCACTACTTCCGCTAGCCAGAGTTTGACCATCTGGACTAAATGCAACCGAATTTACCCAATCGTTGTGACCTTGCCAAGTTTGAAAACATTCACCTGTGTAGCAATCCCACAACTTGATAGTTTTGTCACTACTTCCGCTAGCTAGAGTTTGACCATCTGGACTAAATGCAACTGAAAGTACCCAATCGTTGTGATATTGCCAAGTCTGGAGGCTTTGACCGCTATGGCAATCCCACAACTTGATAGTTTTGTCATTACTTCCGCTAGCCAAGATTTGACCGTCTGGACTAAATGCAACTGAGATGACTAAATCGCTGTGACCTTGACAAGTTTGGAGGCATTCACCTGTGCGGTAATCCCACAACTTTACAGTTCGGTCATTACTTCCGCTAGCTAGGATTTCACCATTTGGACTAAATGCGACTGAACGAACCAAACTGCTGTGACCTTTACAGGTCAAAAGTTCTTTTCTACTAGCAACATCCCAACAACGAACTACGCCATCTGTACCACCTATAGCTAACAGTTTGCCATCAGGACTAAATGCTACTGCAAAGACTATGCCAAAAACTTTAATAAAATCACAATCACTCAAATTCGCCCCAGCAAAATTGACACGCCGCAAACTAGCATTAGAAAAATCCGCACCTTTAATTACAGCCCCCGATAAATCTCTCCCTTCCAAAGCAGCATTATCAACCTTCACCAATACCGTCGCCGCATTCCCACCGATATAACCAACTTCCTCCTCAGTTTTACCTTTCGTCGCCTCCAAAACTTCCAACAGTCGAGACTTAACCTCACCCAGAAACTCGGTTTTTGAAAGCATGGGCACCAGCAAATCCATCACCGCTTTCGTCAAAGGTTCCCGCCCAAAACTGTTGCGAAGTTGCCCTGAACTTTCACTCACAAAACCCTTCAAAGCCGGAATCGGCACAATATCACCTGTATTATCCACCTGACGGTTAAAATACCCCGACCAAGTATAATTCACCGACTCAAAAGAATTATCCAAATACAATTGTGCCTGCGATAACCCCGTAAAATCAGCAGGCAAAACTCCCAACTCCGCCGCCAACTTATACGCTACAAAAAACTCCAAAAGCGACCTATGTGCCGGAGAATAATCCCCCTCAGCATTGCGAATTAACATGGTTTGACCCATCATGTCGTAATGCCAGTGGTCTAAGTCCTTTTCTGCTTGCACCGCAGCCCCAAACAAGCGGCGAATCCTGTCTGGAAACAGCCGATAATTCAAACTCATCTGGTCAGTTGATAGCATTTCCCAGGACAGTTCGCACAGGAAAAATAGTTTATCTGCCAGCGATGTAAACGTCCTTTCTGCCTTGATATCCCGTTCCATCTTCCGG
>NZ_JAEQCB010000105.1:0-23129 GCF_020738785.1 Microcoleus sp. PH2017_05_CCC_O_A
AGCGTCATGGCAGTCCCTAAGAAGAAAACCTCCAAATCCAAGAAGAATATGCGTAAAGCCACATGGAAGCGCAAAGCTGTAGTGGCAGCTCAGAAAGCTTTGTCTCTCGGCAAATCTGTTCTGACTGGGCGTTCCAACAGCTTCGTGTATCCCGGCAATGAAGAAGAGGAGGAAGAGTAAAGCGATTAAAAATTAAAAATTGGCATTTCTGATATTTTGCACCATTCTCGGTTAACAGGCTTTGCTGGCTGTTGGGCAACACATATATTTTCTTGTGGGTGGCCACTTCTGGCCGCCCTAAAGGAAACCTTGAGAATGGTGCCAGATATGAGTTAATCGTTCTTTGCCATCGGTAAAATGATCGTGGCATCGCCAAAAGAATAAAATCGGTACTGATTCTCGATCGCCTCTCGGTACAAATCCAACAGCCGAGGCCTTCCAATCATCGCGCTTACCATCATCATCAAAGTAGAGCGCTGTCTGGCCGCAAAAAGGCTGCAACGAAAAATCTTCGCTCGCCGCCGCAGCTCCCTCTAAAGCTCTCACTGCTGTCGTACCCACAGCAAAGATCCGCCCGCCTCGGGCTTGAGTTTCGCGGATTTTCTCGACAGTGGAGGCCGATACTTCCACCCATTCGCCGTGCATTTTGTGAGTCGTCACGTCTGCAACCTCCACCGGGCGAAACGTTCCTACTCCCACATGGAGGGTGACAAAAGTTTTTTCGATTCCCCGCTCTTCCAAGCGGCTGAACAATTCTTCGGTGAAGTGCAACCCTGCTGTCGGAGCCGCCACCGCCCCAAGCTTTTCGGCATAAACAGTCTGGTACTGTTCCGGCGCAGCTTGGGAATTTTCGATGTAGGGGGGCAGAGGTACGTGGCCGTATTCGTCCAAAAACTTCGCCAGAGTCGCATCTCTAGGGATGTCAAACTCTAACAGCCGTCCCCCAGTTTGCTCGTCCCTGTCTATAACTGTCGCAGTCAATCGACGATCGACTCCCACAGCCTGGGGAAGGCAACAGCAAGGCCCTTCCGCAGAGTCATCACAGGAGGCGGGCTCAAACTCAATTTTGGCTCCCAACTTTAAGCGTTTCCCCGGTTTAACCAAAGCCAGCCAGCAGTTGTGCTGGCGTTCTTCCATCAACAATATCTCCACAGCCGGGCCGTTAGGTTTGTGCCCGTAGAGCCTCGCTGGCAGAACACGGGTGTTGTTCAGTATCAGCAAGTCTCCGGGTTCGAGCAAATCCGGCAAATCGTGGAAAATCCGGTGTTGGTGGCTGCTGGCAGAATCTACAACCAGCAAGCGAGAACTGTCCCTCGGCACTACCGGATTTTGGGCAATGCACGAGGGCGGAAGTTCGTAGTCATAAGCGTCCAAAGACCAGTCAATCTCTGTCATCGGGTGAATTCCTGTCAAAAATCTGTCAACTCGGTAACAAATTGGGTAAAAACCCCCATCCCAAGTCGGGTGCTTTTCCCCTTGTGGTGGCGGGTATAGCCCGCGACGATAGAGGTGTAGCATCAGCTTTGCTCGAAGGATAGTTATGGAATACCTCTACTACATCGCTAATACTAGCCTCACTCTGAGAGTCGTGGATTACCTACGCACGGCTAGTCATCTTCCTTTGCAATTTATCACTGTTATTCACCAAATTGACGGCTGGGTCGTGAAGGTGAAAATGAGCCAATATTTGACTCCAGAAATGCACGGGGATTTTCGGGCTTTTATGAACGAAGTCGGGATTCCTTACGATCCTGAAATTCGCTTGCAAATGGCACTGTGGAGCTTGGAAACGGGACAGTCGCCGCTGAGCGTGATGCGCCGCTACCAGGTGGCCGTGGTTTGTCACGGAAGCCCAGACCGCAAAGAAATTGAAGCGTTTCGCCAGCAGTTTGTCAAGGGTCTGGGATATTGCCCGGAAACTTTGGCCTAGACTGCGGAGCAGATATATTGCCTGCGATCGCAGAGTCCGAGCGGGAGAAGGCAAGAGGGGCAGAGGAGTTAACGCTTTTTCCATGTCCGTTAAAGATGAAGAAACCAATGGGCCACAGTCAAGGCAAGTTAACAATTAAAAATTACCAAGCGGTATTACTTTTTAATTTTAGCCTGTAATTTTTAATTTGACATTTCTAATCACTAAAAGCCGATCGAATGTATTCTTGCAGGGTAAGCCGGTAGTTTCCGGCAAGGGCGGATTGAGAGTTCGCTGTCGTTGGTGGTAATATTTGCTTGGTCTTTTGCCGCGAAGGCTCGCACCTGACTAAGGCGACATCGAACCGACAAGAATTATTTGCTAAATCTGGACGAGTGCTTAAAAATATTTCGGCGGTTTGCCAAAGTTTGGCTTGTTTTGCTGCACTAACAGCCAAGATTCCCCCAGCATCCCAATTTCCACGACGGCGAGTTTTCACCTCTACAAAGGCTAATGTTGGGAATTGGCGATCGGAAATACCTCGGTTTTTTTCGCTTGATTCATCTCTTCCGAGGGCGATGATGTCAATCTCTCCCCAGCGACAGTGGTACTGACGGTGCAGGATTTCCCAACCTTGCTGCTGTAACCACTCGGCGACTAAGTTTTCTCCCAACGTGCCGATATCCCGAGAGTTTGTCGGTTGCGGAGAGTTGGATGCGGTGGAAACCACCGAAGAGGAGCGCTTTCTGGTAGAATTCAATTCTGAACTGTCATTGCTGCCCATTAGCTTTAACTTATGAATTCTGGAATTCGCCAACATCGCAAAAATATTTATAATTTCTTGCTGAGTTTTGTTATTTTAGCAGTAATTGCCGCTGGGGCGATCGCGATTAATCCCGCACCTGCTTTCGCCTTGGATCGTGACAAAGAAATCCTAGTTGGCGCTGATTTTAGCGGACAAGTTTTGACTAACGACAGTTTTAATAAAGCTAATCTTCGCAACAGCAATTTTACCAATGCAGATTTAGGAGGCGTAAGTCTGTTTGGCGCCAATATGGAAGAGGCAAATTTTGAAGGCGCTAATTTAAGGGGTGCGACTTTGGATTTGGCTCGCATGATGAAAGCTAATTTAACTAATGCTATCCTTGAGGGTGCTTTTGCTTACAATACCAGACTGGAAGGAGCTGTGATTGACGGTGCTGATTTTACTGAGACTCTCCTCCGAGACGATATGATCGAAAAGCTTTGTAAGGTTGCCAAAGGTACTAATCCGGTGACTGGTAGAGAGACTCGCGAAACTCTGTTTTGTGATTATTAAAAGATATAGCGGTTCTCAGAAAGATGAGGTATGTTGTTGGGCTTCAGCCCTCTTGGTTTCAGTGGTTATATAACCTGTCAGTCATACCTCACCTTTTTGAGAAAGGCTATAAGACGGCGGTTGAAACCGCCGTGTCTTCTAAAATCTTATTAGCCCCAAGGTACAGAGGTTAAATCGTAAAAATTAACTTGACGCAGCCGCTCTAATTCCTCTATCCATTCTTGTTCGGCGCACAGTTGTTGGTAATATTCTATAGCAGCATCGGTTTTTTTCCACATATCGAGGGCAATCCGGCGCCGTTTGATGCTGATGATTTGCTCGATACAGGCGATCGCCGATCGAATAACTAAAGGCGCGCGATACACATTTTTTTCCGAAAACTCGTTTAAGTGAAATAAATGCGAGATTTGATTGAGTTGAGTCGGATATTCAATAAAGCTATCTTGTAATTTTAATATTAACTCAGAAGGCGCTGCTTGTAAATAGATGTTGTGCAGTATTTCTGCATTCAAAATTAGGTGCCACAAAAATCTGTGATGAGAAAGGCTAAACTGCACGTCTCTAGCTTCTATGGCTTCTCTGACTTCTTGACGGTATTCGGGACAGTGCAAATAAATCTGCAATAATTGTGCTTCTGCTTCTTCTAACAGACTGCGGGCTGCTACTGAAAAGCCTGTTTTTGAACTTTTGCTGTCGCTGCTTGCACGCTGCTTTTTATATTGTTTGCTCGGCTTCAGCTTGTTTCTAATTAACAGTGGCATTGTCAATGCTTCGTCTTGATTCAGCCGCTGTCCCCAATCGCTGACTACTTGATTGAGCAAGTTTTCTGCTATCATCTTTGTGAGGCGAAAATCTCCTTTGCTGAGGATTTCGGCGCTTTTTTGCAGATAATGTGATAACTGATTGTCGTCAGTAATATTAGTTAATAATTTAATGATTCTTTTGGTGATTTGTTGGGAAGTATCCGCTTGCTTCAAATCTTGATTGACGAGCATTTGTTGGATTTGCCAATCAAGCCACAATGGGGAATTGTCGAGCAATTCTCGATATTGTTCTGGGGAGTAGGTTTTGAGATATTCGTCGGCATCTTTGCCGTCGGGAATGTTGAGCACTCGCAGTTGTACTTCTCCTTGATAGGCGAGTTGTTCTATTTCTCCAATGGCACGCTCTGCTGCTTTGGTTCCTGCTTTGTCGGCGTCGAAGTTGAGGATAATTTGTTTAGAGTCAGTGTACCGCAATAACTGCCGCACTTGGTTTAAACTCAGGGCTGTGCCGAGGGAAGCGACGGCGTTGGAGATGCCCGCTGCTTGAAGTGCGATCGCATCAAAGTACCCCTCTACGACGATCGCGCGATCGGCTTTGCTAATGGCTGTTTTGGCTGTATCTAAGCCATATAAAGTCTTGCCTTTGTCGAATAGTTCTGTTTCGGGAGAATTGAGATATTTAGGTTGTTCGTCACCGAGAGCTCTGCCGCCGAAACCGATGACTCTGCCTTGGGTATCGCGAATGGGAATCATGATGCGGTTGCGGAAGCGATCGTAATAGCCACTTCCGCCTGATTTGCGCGGTACAATTAATCCTGCTTGCTCTACTAATTGCGCCGGATAGTTTTTTTGTTCTACTAAATAACTGTAAAGTGCTTCCCAACCTTGAGGTGCATAACCTAGTTGAAATTGTTGGATAGTTTCTTCGCTGAGCTTGCGTTCTGATTTGAGATATGCTAAGGGTTCTTCTCCTTGAGATTGGCGTAAAGCGTGTTCGTAAAATTTGGCGGTTAGTGCTGAGATTTCATAGAGTTGTTCCCGCAAAGAAATTTGGCGCTGCAATTCTTGTCGGTGTTCAGGTTCGACTGTTTTGATGGGGACTTGGTAATTTTTAGCTAATTCTAATACGACTTCGCTGAAGGAGCGTTTTTCTAATTCCATGAGGAATTTAAAGGCATTGCCTCCTGCACCGCAGCCGAAACAATAGTACATTTGTTTGGCTTGGTTGACGGTGAAACTGGGAGATTTTTCGTCGTGGAATGGACACAAGCCGACGAATTCTTTGCCGCGTTTTTTTAAGATAACTCTACCGGAAATAACATCTACTATGTCGGCTCGTTGTTTGACTTCTTCGATTGTTTCTGGGTGCAGCCTAGGAACTTGCATAGGACTATGTTAGGTGAGTTAAAATTATGTTTGTTTTGATCGATCGCACAATTGGAGTTTTTCTGTACGTAGAAACCGGGTTTTTTACGAAAATACTACTCGCTTTATTGTAAGATGTTGACACTAACTTTAAGGAGCATGGGCAATAATGCGAATTTTAATGATGGGCGGTACTAGGTTTATTGGGGTTTATCTTACTAAGATTTTAGCAGCACAAGGGCATGAAGTGGTGTTGTTTAACCGGGGCAATAAGCCTGTGCCGGTTGCGGGGGTGAAACAGATTTTGGGCGATCGCACAAATGTTGCACAATTGCAAGAACAGTTATCGGCGGTTGAGTTTGACGCGGTTTTTGACAACAACGGTCGGGAATTGAGCGATACAAAGCCTTTAGCTGAGATATTTAAGGGGCGGGTGCAGCACTTTGTTTATATGAGTTCTGCGGGGGTTTATTTGAAATCCGACCAAATGCCTCATATCGAAGGAGACGCTACGGATCCGAAAAGCCGACATTTGGGTAAGTGCGACACGGAAAATTATTTAGCCGAGTCCGGTTTGCCTTGGACTTCGATCCGCCCGACTTATATTTATGGGCCTCAAAATTATAACGATTTGGAGGCTTGGTTTTTCGATCGCATTGCGCGCGATCGCCCGATTCCGATTCCTGGTAACGGGATGCACTTCACGCAGTTGGGGCACTGTCAGGATTTGGCGATGGCGATGGCGGGGGTTTTGGGGAATGAAAGGGCGATCGGGCAAATTTACAACGTTTCGGGCGATCGATTTGTCACCTTTGATGGTTTAGCGCGCGCCTGCATTCAAGCCGCAGGCAAATCACCCGATGCTATTAAGATTGTACACTACGATCCGAAACAATTTGACTTTGGTAAAAAGAAAGCTTTCCCCATGAGATTGCAGCACTTTTTCGCCTCAGTTAATAAAGCTGTCACCGAACTTAACTGGAAACCGGAGTTTGACTTAGTTTCGGGATTGAAAGATTCATTTCAGAATGATTATGTAGTTTCGGGAAGGGACAAAGCTGAGATAGATTTTTCCGTTGACGATCAGATTTTGAAAGCCCTTTAAACTAAAATTAGACTGAGGTACCTGCGACTTCAGAAACCCGGTTTCTTCGTAGATTTATCCTGATTGTTGGCAAAAATCGTAGAAACCGGGTTTCTAGCCCATGCGTCTAAACCATGTTAAATCAAAGTAAAGTGCACAGCCTGCACTCTAACTATCTGAGGTGAAAAGAATAACATGAGATTCATCAATCCCAAAATTGACTTTGCCTTCAAGAGAATATTTGGCTCGAATCAAAATACAGATATTCTGATTAGTTTCTTAAATGCCCTGCTTTATGACGGGGAAGCCATCGTTGAAAGTTTAGAAATCATCGATCCTTCTTTAGTCCCTCCGATAGTCGGACTTAAAAACAGCTACTTAGATGTCAAAGCCAGACTAAACGACGGCACATTTGTAATTATCGAAATGCAAGTTTTGAACGTGCAGGCATTTAGCAAGCGAGTTTTGTACAATGCTGCCAAAACTTATGCACTGCAACTAACAATGGGAGAACTTTACCGACAATTGCGGCCCGTGATTGCTTTGACTATCACAGATTTTAAAATGTTTGATGATTCTCAAGATGTGATTTCGCATTTTATTTTCAAAGAAAGAACTCGCCTGTCTGATTATCCCGATAATCAGATGGAGTTAGTATTCGTAGAGTTGCCAAAATTCCAGAAAGAATTGGAGGAATTAAAAACAATCGCCGACAAGTGGATTTACTTTATTAAAACTACTGGAAGTTTGAATGAAGTACCTCAAGCAATGGCTACAGTTCCGCAAATTCAGAGAGCTTTTGAAATTGCGAATCAAGTTAGTTTGACACGAGAGGAATTTGATATGTTGCAAGAGCAAGAGTTTTTGATTCAAGATCAGGAGGGTTCTGTGGCTCTAAGCAGGGAAGAAGGCAGGGAAGAAGGCAAGAAACAAGGACAAATAGAGTTAACTATGCGTTTGCTGAATCGCCGTTTAGGTCAACTAAACCCGGATGTTCAAACCCAGATCGGCGAATTGTCGATCGACAAATTGGATGATTTAACAGAAGCCCTGTTAGATTTCTCCAACGCGGAAGATTTGACTGCTTGGTTGGAGGTTAATTCTCAATAAACTAACCACTCTTTTTTGAAGTAAAACTGTCAGAGCAAAGATGATTAGCTGACTATTTTACCACTTGTCAGCAGAATCTACTGGTATTTTCATAGACTTTCTGCTGTAAAGCCGATCGCAAATTAGTTAAACTGAATCAGATACAAAACCTCTCCCCAAACCCCTGTTTTACTCCGAAAGGGGAGAAAAACTCGGAAATATCAGGTAAATTTCATGCTTGGAATCACACTCGGCACTCGCTACAGCATTATCCGTCACTTGGGAGGCGGCGGATTTGCTCAAACTTATTTAGCTGAAGATAAGCAGCTACCAGGTAATCACCTGTGCGTCGTCAAGCAGCTTAAACCTCAAGCAACCGATCCCGAAACTTTACAGATAGCAAGACGTTTGTTTGATACGGAAGCACAAGTCTTATATAAGTTGGGAAATCACGATCGCATTCCGCAACTTTTTGCTTACTTTGAAGAAAATCAAGAGTTTTATCTCGTTCAAGAATTTATCGAAGGCCACGATTTAAGTCAAGAAATTACACCCCCCCAAACCCCCCCTTACCAAGGGGGGGCTGGAGTTGCCTCCCCCCCTTACCAAGGGGGGGCTGGAGTTGGCTCCCCCCCTTACCAAGGGGGGGCTGGGGGGGGTTCTTCTAGAAATGCCGGAGGTATGAAAGAAGATGAAGTGATTGCAATTTTGCAGGAACTTCTGGAAATTTTAGATTTTGTACACCAGCAAAATGTGATTCACCGCGATGTCAATCCGCGCAATATCCTGCGCCGAGATCGAGATGGTAAGTTAGTGTTAATTGACTTCGGCGCAGTCAAGGAAATTACTACTCAAATTACTAATCCTCAGCCCAAGAATAGCCTAAGTGTGAGCATCGGTACTCCCGGTTATATGCCCAGCGAACAAGCTCACGGTAATCCGAAACTCAGCAGCGATATTTATGCAGCAGGTGCGATCGCAATTCAGTTCCTTACGGGCATAAATCCGCACCAAATGCCGAAAAATCCTGATACAGAGGAAATTATTTGGCAGGATAAAGCATCGGTGAGTCCTGAATTTGCGAAGATTTTAGATCGGATGGTAAAGTACGATTTTCGGCAGCGTTATGCGAGTGCTGGCGAAACTCTGCAAGCTATTAAAGAGTTGCAAAATTCTTTCAGCGGTACTGTTCCGATATTACCTCCGGTTGTTGCTGCAAAAAAGCTGCCTCAACCGCGACAAAAACTATATTTTAAAATTGGCGCAATCGCCAGTTTTATTGGTATCACTATTCTAGCATCAATTTATGGTGTCAATACTTTTAATTCTGCAAATGCAACTGACTTGCACAATCGAGGGATTACTCTTTACAATTTAAGCAAGTTTGAAGAAGCTCTAGCAGCTTACGAACGAGCCATAACTCTCCGCCCGGATTATGCGGAAGTTTGGCAGGAAAAAGCTAAAACTTTATATGAGTTGAAAAAATACAAGGAATCACAGTCAGCCTACGATAAAGCTATAGAATTAAAGCCGGAGTATTTGGAGGCTTGGACGGGACGCGGTTATGCTTTGGATAAGTTAGAACAGTCAAAGGAGGCGATCGCATCTTTTGACAATGCTTTGAAAATCCAGCCGGATTATCCCGCAGCCTGGGAAGGTAGAGGCGATGCTTTGTTAGACTCGCAGCGGTATGAAGAGGCGATCGCATCCTACGAAAAAGCCGTACATTTTCAGCCAAATTTGTACCTTGCGTGGTACAATCGCGGCCAAGCTCACCAAAATTTAAAACAGTACGATCGCGCTGTAGAATCCTATCAAAAAGCAGTTGAAATTAAATTCGACAATTCTGATGCTTGGTACAATTTAGGCAATGTTTTCCTAGAATTGAACAAAAACCAAGAAGCTTTTGAAGCTTATGAAAAAGCCGTGCGGTTTCAGCCTAATTTTTATCAAGCTTGGTATAGTAAAGGCATAGCTTTGCTGAAAATGCGCCGACATGAAGAAGCGGTAGAAGCTTACGAAAAAGCTGTTAAATTAAAACCGGATTATCATCAAGCATGGTATAATTTAGGTTGGTCTTACCACGAATTACGCAAGTACGAATCAGCTATTGAGTGTTACAGTAAAGCCTTGGATTTAAATCCGAAAGAATCTCAAGGCTGGTACAATAGAGGTAATGCTCAGTACAATTTGAAGCGGTACGAAGATGCGATCGCCTCTTACAACGAAGCTGTCTATGTCAAACCGGACTATTCGGAAGCCTGGTACAGCCGCGGTAACGCCCTTGTAGCGGTGAAAAGATTCGGAGATGCGATCGCCTCTTACGACAAAGCAATTCGCTACAAGCCGGATTATGGAGCGGCTGTGGAGGCAAAAAAACGGGCCGAAAGTCAGTTAGGAAACAATCCGCAACAGCTTCAACGACAATAACAGGACTTATATCATATTAGGAATCTGCCAACCCCATGATGTAGTATTAATTTATCTCTCTTTCTTTGCAAATATTTCATGCGACGAGATTCAATCTTCTACAAAATGTTCGGGCAAGCGCCAACTTTACTGTTCGATCTACTGGCTACAACTCCAGCAAATGCTGCCAATTATCGCTTTGACTCGGTTGCAGTCAAAGAACCTAAATTTGAAATTGATGGCGTATTTTTGCCACCAGAATCTGAAGGTGCAGGCATCGTCTATTTTTGTGAAGTTCAGTTTCAAAAAGATGAACAACTTTACGAAAGGTTGTTTGGCGAATCATTTTTATATTTTTACCGCAATCGCAGTCGTTATAGCGATTGGCAAGCTGTGGTGATTTATCCATCTCGTAGCATTGAACAAAGCGATGTTTATCCTTATCGAGCTCTGCTCAACAGCAATCAAGTGCATCGGGTGTGCTTAGATGAGTTGGGGGATATTCGGGCCTTGCCTTTGGGAATTGCGCTGATGGTGTTGACGACTGTCGAAGAGGCTCAAGCACCAGCAGAAGCAAGATATTTGCTGAGCCGAATGGAGCAAGAAGTTGCCCCAGAAGCCAGCCGTGACATAATAGAACTATTGACGACTATTATGTCATACAAATTTACACAGTTAAGTCGAGCGGAGGTGGAATCGATGTTGGGAATTACACTACAGGAAACGAGGTTCTATCAAGAAGCTAAAGCGGAAGGATTGCAGCAAGGATTGCAGCAAGGATTACAGCAAGGACGACAAGCAGAAGCCTGTGCGCTGATTGTCCGACAATTGACTCGTCGGTTACAGCAGGAAATGTCTGAGGAAATGCGATCGCGCCTTGCTAATCTTCCCTTGCCGATACTCGAAGATTTGAGTGAGGCGCTGTTGGATTTTGCTACTGGGGCGGATTTGCAGGCTTGGCTGGAGGCGCAGCAGTCGGAAATATAAGAATTTTGCGAACTTGTCCGTGCGATCGCAACATTTGAATCGAGATCCACATCCAACTCAAGCAGGTATCGAAGGCATCTTGCAAAATTTTAAATACGACGATCGCTCATTTCTATTTAACGGGCGATCGTCACTTTTGTCAAGCTATATATTGTGCTGGCGTAAGTCCTGTTTTACCTAACAGCAGGACTAATTACCGTAACACGGCGGCTGTCTACCAACATCGGCCAAAAACCGCGATCGCTCAATGCTTTTACCGCCGCAGTAGCAGCGTTTTGATCCGTTGTATAAGCAACGAATAAAAAGGGACGTTGGCCGTAGGAAGCTAAGCCTACTTGCGTACCCAATGCTTGCTTGACTTGGCCGGCTAATTCCGGTTGATTGAAGTAATCTACTAACACGGCGTAACCGGGGCCGAGGGCTTGGGGATTGAACCCACTATTCCCAGTCTGGGGATTGGCGATTGGTTCTGAACCTGCTGCTGGCTGGGGGTTGTAGACAGGCAGGTTTTGGGGAAGTGCTGCTGCGGGCGATCGAACTACGTAAGCCTGCAATCCGACAACATCTTTGATGTATTTAACCCAATCGATCGCAATTTGCGAGTTACGAAACCCACCAACCCTCGTCACAGTATCGTTAATGTACCGACAAACTGTATTGTCATTATTTCCGGGAAAAGAGCGTTTTGCTTTTTCTTGCTGTTCCGGTGTTCGGGTGACAATTAACAGTAGATATTCGTCGGACTTCGGTGGTTCGCAGCTTGACTGAGCTTTAGCAGAACTCGCCAAAATTGTCAATGTCAAAATTGCGATCCAAGTAGCAGAAAATAGGGGAATAGACACAATAAAATTGTACAATTCTTCCCTAAATTTTCCTAACTTCGCTGTGGATTTTTGTGCTTGTTTATTCATGCTGTCTGTAGGGATGCGAGGGCATCGGGAATAGTTGCTGACGGTGCTTGAAATTCACCTGTCAGTACATATTCTAATCGCAGTTTTAACCAAGTGATGAATACAGGATCTGTGGAAACAATTGCTGCTGCTGGTTGAGGGCATTTTGCTTTAATTGCTGCCATTGCCGGTGCTTCTAGGAAAGCGGGTTGTTTGACCAACCAGAAATCTATTTGTTTTTCTTGTTCGTGGTAGTTGCGAGTTCTTTCTTTAAACACTTCATCAAGGGCTTCTTCTTCTAGCAAAAAGCGTTGGCTGGCTAAAACGTAGTAGTAGGTTTGCATTTTTGTCGTTGTTAGGGGTTGGTAGTTGGCGGTGAATGTCGCCTGTATCTGTGAGTTTTGTCGATTCAGTATGAATTTGCCGAGTTGTGGCAGTTCGAGAACCTTAGACTATTGTGCCGTTTACTTTACCTTATTTGTTGTCATTTTGGGTAGGTGCAGCGCCAGTTATGTCTGAAAAATGATTGGTTTGAGGGGAGTTGGGGGAGTTGGGGATTATTTTTCTGGGGGTTGATTTTTGTGGAAAATTTAGGTGACAATAGTAAATTAGATAGAGTTGCACGTTGAAGAATTACAAATTATTAAGGCAATCTTGGGCTGTCATACCGGATGAGGAGTGGTTTGCATATGGACAGTATTGCGATCGGTATTGCTTGGTGTGTCGCGTGGGGCGATCGACGGAAACCTCAATTTGATCTAAGCGTGTTGCAGGAAATGCGACGGGCGTTGACTTCTGGGGAGGAAGTGCCGGTCCAGGTGAGGGAAATTGTCGATCGAGTCAGGGCACTAGAGAAACTTGAGTTTCCTCAAACTCTCGAAAAACTAACCGAGCTGACAGAGACACATTCGGTATTGTGGGAATCTAAAATTGGTTTAGTTTACGGCGGCGCAACCAAAATCAAGCAATATGTATTTGAAGCGGCAAAACTACCGGATATTCGTGGCGCGTCAGCTTTACTAGACAGAATTAATTTAGTCGATATTCCTGCTTTCTTTGGCGAACCCCAAAAATCTGTTTCAGTTTCCCAATGGCTAAAGGAAAACTTTCCCACTTTAGAAGCAGCTTTAGTTAAAGAATTACTTGTTTATTACAAAGGCGGCAATATCCTCGCTTTTTGTCCGGCTGCATTTGTGGACGATCTAGCTAATGCCATTGAAAAACGCTATACTTACGAGACTTTGACGGCGAATTCCTGTGCTGTTGGAGAGAAATTTAAGCTGTTAGAAATTCGCTTAGGATTGTTGCCAGATAATATTCAAGATACTTTCTGGTTAGAAAAATACCGTCAGGCAAATTCTGAATCCGATCGCGTTAAAAGAGAATTGGTCAAAGCTTGTTTTGGTTATCCCAAAAATGATTCTGAAGAAGTTGATTTTTTTCAGAATCGGAAAAGTTTTAACGAATTAACTACTAGGTTGGCGATTTTATTCAATCAGCGCCGGAGTGGAAATGATTTTCCTAATCGCCCCAGTCGTCGTTATCCGCCAATGTTTGAAACGCATCCTTATTTAAGGAGAGATGAGAGCGATCGACGATCGGCTATCGCCAGAATTAGCGATCTTCCGGGCAATCCATCACTATCTGAATCATTAGTTCGCAAGCGGATTGTAGGTCAAATAGCTAAACGAGAGGTATTTCAGGAAAATTTACCGACTTGGTTTACAAATCTAGGTCTTGATTGGCAGCCGACTGGCATTAGAATTAAAAGTTGGGTAGCAGAATTTGAGGATTACTTAAATAAGCCAGAAAATAGTCAACTAGCTAGCGACTATTATACCATCGATCCTCAGCCTGAAGAAGCCAGATCTCTCAGAGAAATTGGCAATGCTTCTCAAGGTTTTGTCGCCTATATTTATGCAGATGGCAATAATATGGGCGGCTACATTCAGCAAATTCAAACTCCACAAGAGTACAAGAAATTCAGTGAAGATATTTTCCAAGCAACTGAACAATCTGTTTATAAAGCATTAGCAGAGCATCTCAGACCTCATCTACTGAACAATTTAACCGATCCAGATAACGAAGACCGCAACGATCGCTGGATTCATCCTTTTGAGATTTTGGCGATCGGCGGCGATGATGTGATGTTGATTGTGCCAGCCGATCGAGCTTTGGCGATCGCTAAAACCATCGGCGAAGAATTTGAAAATATATTGCTACAAACAGGTGGTTATAGACTAGATAATAGCCGTCCTAGTTACGCAGCACACCGCTATTCACCAGAAAAAGCAACTCCTTCTCATTGCAAGTTAAGTATGTCAGCAGGAGTCTTAATTACAGCAGAGGATACCCCAATTTATTACGCTCAGAAGCTGACAAATCAGCTCCTCAAATCAGCTAAAAAATCTGGCAAAACATTGAAAGATGCTGGATATTTGGGAGGAACCATAGATTTTTTAGTAATGAAATCTGTCACCATGATTGCATCGAGTATTGAAGATTTTCGTAAAGAAGGTTTAACGATGAATCGAGGAGCCAAACTGAAGCTATATGCTGCACCTTATACCTTACATGAAATAGGTGGATTAATTCAATCTGTCAAAGCTTTGCAAAAAGCTGAATTTCCCAAATCGCAACTCTATCAAATTCGCAGTTTTCTAGAACGAGGAAAACAAACGACAATCCTCAATTACCGCTATTTCCGAACCAGACTGAAACAAGGCAAGGCAGAATTAAGAGCAGAATTTGAGGATGCTTGGTGCAAACCAAAAGACAAAGAAAATAAGGGAAATTTAGCTCCTTGGATGTTCGATTTAAAAGAGGGAGTTTATGAAACCATCTGGCGAGAACTTGTGGATATTTACGATTTCATTGAAGAAGATTCCGAACCAATTTCCGAAGAATTAGCAAATATGGAGGTAGACTCATGATTGTTCTCAATGAACTTTCAAATTTAGTTGAAACTTATACACTTACAGCAGTAATTGATACGGCTTTGTGCGTAGGTGCCGGCGGTTCCTCCGGTTCCCTAGCAGATAAGCCGATCGTCCGCAATTCAGAAGACAACTTGTTAATTCCCGGTTCTCAAATCAAAGGCCGCCTCCGTCACGAATGCGAGAAAATTGCGAGAGGTTTGGGGTGGGAAATTTGCGAATCTCCGAATGCCGGTAAAATGGTTGTCCGCAGAGAGAATGCACCGAATAAATTTAAGCGCAACGAATACGAAGTATTAGGATATAATGATACTTATCACTGTTTAATTAGTCAAATTTTCGGCGATCCAGTTTTGCCGTCGCGCATAATTATTGACGACTTAATTTGCACAGAAGACCCGGAAAATTTAGCTGAATTTATACGTCCGGGAGTCACAATTAATCGCCGCCGTCGCACCGCTGAAGAAAACAAACTTTACTTTTTAGAGACTTCTCCGCCGAATGTTTCACTGAAGTTTAAAGGTCAAATTCATCTGTTACCAAATTGTCCCAGTTATGCGAAACCTCTGATGTTGGCTGGTTTCAAGCACATTCACGCATTAGGTGGAAGTAAATCGGCAGGTTTGGGATGGCTGAGTTGGGAAACTTTACCGAATTTTGAAGTTACTGATGCAGATTGGGATTGTCTAGCGAAGGGAGGGGAAAATGCAGCGAATTGAACTGGAAATTAAGGTTTTGTCTCCTTTGGCGATCGCGCGCCAGAAACCGGGAGGTTCGATTAGCGAAGCTGTAGACTATATCCCCGGTACGGTGATTCGGGGTGCTGTGGCTGCTCAGATTTTGGATCTATCAAATGGGCGATCGACTGATTTGACCAAAAATGGCGGCGATTTTCAAGCTTTATTCTTGAGTGAACATCCCGCAATTTTTCAAAATGCTTATCCAGCACTGATATTTGATGGCGATCTAGTCTCTAAAGATACATTTGAAGAATATGGAGTTTTACCTGCAACAGCACTCAGTTCTAAAAATAAGCCTGGTTTCAAAGAGGAAGAGGACGATCCAGAAAGAAATGGCGTTTTTGACACTTTAATCGATCGCTTTTGTGCTGAAGGTTATGGACATCCCTACGATCCAAATTGCCCAAAAGATGGAGGGAGAGTCGATTCTGCTGGAATTACTTTTTATGGTAAATTCGACGATATGTATCACAGTCTTAAGGTCAACAAACGCCTACTAACGCGAGTTGGGATTAATCGTCGCAGGGCTACATCGGAGGAAGAAATACTTTACAGCCTGGAAGTTTTGAATGAATCTCAGGAAACCAAACAAAATCCTGTTTACTATCTAGGTGCGATTTTAGTGGAAGACGATTTAGCAGAATCTCTGCGAAATTTCATTCAGGATCGCCATCAAAATTTTCGGTTGGGCGGTTCGACTTCCAGAGGATTGGGGAAAGTTGAAATTCAGACAAAAAATCCTGTTGATGCTAAGATAGATGTGAGCGATCGCATCGATGAATTCAATCAAAGGCTAAAAGAGCGTTGGGACAAATGGGTAGTTTTTGGCAGTCCTATTAAAGAGTCACCAACAAAGCTAACTTACTTCACCCTGGACTTGCAATCTGATGCTATACTGACTGAAAACTGGCGACGTACAACTGTAATATCTGAAAAGATGTTGCACCAGTTTGCAGGGGTTGAAGCTCAAGATAAATCTTTGCGTTTGGAGGCGGCTTACAGCAGTTATGATTTTCTGTCTGGTTGGAATGCGGGCTGGGGGTTGATGAAAGATGTAGAGCTGATTACCACGAAAGGAGCGGTTTATTTGTTCAGTACAACTCAACCAGAGCTTTGGATTCAGAGATTGGGAGAGTTGGAAATGAGGGGATTGGGCGATCGAACTTCTGAAGGCTTCGGTCAAATTCAAATTTGCAACGATTTTCACCTTATATTTAGAGACAAGCCAGTATGAGTATAAGCACAGAGCAAAAAATAGAGTTAGAAGTACAAAGATCTATTCGCCAAGTAGAAGACGATCTAGTCATTTGGATTCAGGATGCTTTAGATACTTGTCAATATGGCAAGTCGGGAAAAGAAGAACTAGAGGAATCACAGTTCCGCAACTTAGTCCGCGTTGCTGACACAACTGATAGTGCAGAAGTTATTAAAAACTTTGTGCGATATCAAGTAGGAAGAGATAGAAAATGGGGAAGGGGGGAAGAATCTTTAGCGACAAGGCTGATTCAAGATATTGATGGTAACATTAAAAATAGTGCTGGAATAATTGCAGAATGTTCTCAAACTGACTTTAAACCTATTTGGCTGGAACTAATTCGCCGTTATTTAGGTTATGGCTCTCGACATCTCAAGTATTTGAAAGATGGACAAAATCTCTAACTATCTATAACAGTCTTCCATAAATTAATAGGAGATTTTGAAATGATTAAGACAGTTATATGCTCCGTGGGTATCAGCGCTGCCAGAAAAATTTCAGGAGTTAAACCGCGGGAGCTAACTAATTGGGTTAGACAGCAACAAAGTATGGAATGTGCTGCTGAAACAATATTTTCTACTTTCCGTGATATCCGTCCAGAAGGAGAAAGCTTGAAGAACGACTTATCCGCGGAAATTCATTCTCTTGTTCGGATTGGGATTACCAATCAAGATAGAATAATTTTGCTTGCTTCAAGTACGGACGACGGATATTGCTGCGCTCTTGCGGTTGAGAAATATCTAAAACATCATTGGGAGGGTATATATGCCAAAGCAGAATCAGTTCCGGGGCTTCAAGTTATAGATCCCGATCTTTTCCGAACAACAGGAGTAGTTGAATTTGTACAGCGCATTATTAAAGAAGTTAATAGCTATGAGGCAAGTAATATTATTCTGAATCCGACTGGAGGATATAAAGCACTGGTTCCTTACACAGTTTTACTGGGGATGTTGAAAGGAGTTAAGTGTGATTATATTTTTGAACAGTCAACTACAGTTATAGAATTACCTCCACTTCCTGTAGAATTTAAGCGATCGCAATTTGAAGCTTATAAAGATTTACTAGAAAAGATTGAGCGTGAGACAGCAATTACTCAAGCAGAATGGGAAAATAATGTCCCTTATTCTGAAAGAGAAGCGTTTAAGCCACTAATTGAGTTTTCCGAGGAAGGAGTAACTATTTCTGGTGTAGGTTTCTTGTTTCTTGAGGAAATGCGTAAACCTTCAGTTTTAGTCCCCTTTCTTTCTCAAAAAGCTATTAGAGATTGTTTTGATAATCTGGCACAACTAAGACAGTGTGATCCATTTGCTTTTTTGTTGAAGGCTGCTAGTTCCAAAGATGGTTTTCAACAATATGAACATATTAACGTTGGGAATGGGTTGCGCTGGCTCAAGCCTGGTAGAACAACCGATCGCTATTTAGTATCTGTGGAAGATTGGCGTATGCTGGTGTGGAGAGCAATCCGCGAAGATCAGGAGGGTCCAAAATATGCAAGTAAGGTTACAGTCGATCCTACAACTGAACGGCGATCGTATGCTCCTTTCATGCGTATGGAATTTGTGAAATAATTGATGTGTTCAGTTGGTTAAGTCTGAATTAACTTAATTACGTAGGTAAGTTTATGTTTGATACATTCAAAAATCGACTGGAAATCACAGGAACACTTACAACAGTAACGGCATTACGCATTAGTGCCGGACGTTCCACTGAGCCCATCGGCTCCGATTTACCAGTAATCAAAGATGCTTTGGGTAGACCTTTAATTCCCGGTTCAAGCTTTAAAGGTGCTCTGCGATCGCGCTTAGAGAGCTTCCTTCGAGGTATTGACCCAAATTTAGCAGAAGATCCGGCTAACTACACAACTTCAACTAGAAACAATCAAGTCAAAGCTTTCAAAGAAAAGTACAAAAATAATGACTTAAATTTAACACAAGAACTCATCGGTATAACCGACGATATTGGTAGTTTATTTGGCACTCCTTGGATGGCTAGTAAATTCCAAGTTCGCGACTTAACCGTACAACCCGATGCGTGGTTTGGACAATATCAAGAACGAGATGGTGTAGCCATTGACAGAGACACAGAAACCGCCGCAGATGGCAAACTTTACGACTACCAAGTTGTCCCCGCCGCAACACCGTTTGATTTTAAAGCAGTAGTTGAAAATGCTCACGATTGGGAATTGGGTTTATTGATGATTGGTTTGCACCAATTTGAGACAGAACAAATACCTCTCGGAGGCGGACGATCGCGCGGCTTAGGTGTGGTTAAACTAGAAATTGATAAAATGCGCTGGGTTGATGTCGAAAACCATCCCAAATTTTTGTTAGAATACTTACAAAAGTTAGTCATGGGAGATGAAACGGCTTATGAAGATGCGGCAGATTATAAAGATGAGTGGGTACAAAAGCTGATCGATCGACTGACTCCTCAACAAGCAAAATCATCTGAAACTCTAACTCAGACACAATGAGGTAAATATGGCTTTTAGCAATTATCAAGAACTCGGCGAAGTTCTTCAAAAATTTCAGATTTACTACACAGAAGTCAATTTCATCGGCGAAACTGAGTTGAGTATCCCTAGCTACTTTCTAGAAGATTTGAAAATTGTCATGGAGGATGGATTACCTGATGATTCAGAATTTACAATTTGTGAGAACTTGATTTATCCAGTTATTAAAGAAGTTTGGAAACATTATCGTACTAAGTTTGTTTTGTGGAGTCATAAATATCTCACGGATTGCGAAAACCCTGACAGGTTTCCTGAATATATTTTGGCTAAACGATCTCATTTGGGAAAAGTCGTTTTTGATAAACCTTATTTGGTATTAGTCGATGCTAAGCAAGATAGATTTCATGAAGGGTGGGTTCAATGTCTTGTTGAAATGATTGTTGCACAGCAGACTGGCGATCAAAAAAATAACACTATCTTTGGAATTGTTTCGCACGGTAAACTTTGGGAATTTGGCAAACTTGAAGGAGATCAATTTATATGCAATAGAAAATCCTATACAATTCAAGAAATCGATCGACTCTTTGCTGCCGTTAACTATGTTTTTCAGCAATGCGAAATTCAGCTAAATGAGTTAGTAGCTGCTTAATTCTAAATCATCTCTCGACCTACTAAACTATGCACAAACGATTTGTCAATCATTGTACCATTGACTTAACTCTCATTCCTGACGGGCCGATTCTGATAAAATCCGGTAAAGAAGGAGCCGATCCGACTAAACCGGATATGGAATTTGTCGAGACTTACCACGCAGGAGGCAAGTCAATTTATCTACCGGGAAGCAGTTTAAAAGGTGCTATTCGCGCTCATGCTGAGAGAATTGTCAGAACCATAGGAACAGATAGTAATCCTAATAATCCAGACATTCTCTGGGCTAACGATCCATTGAATGACAATTACGATTACTTACAGAAGAAATCATCCAGCGATATTTACAAGTTATCTTCATTTACCGATCGCATTTTCGGCAACACTTCAATTGCTAGCAGACTTAGAATAGAAGATGCTCACCCAATTGATAAGAAACAGCTTAAAATTCAAGAACGAAATGGAGTCGCGATCGATCGCGTTTTCGGTTCCGTAGCAGTCGGCCCCTTTAACTATCAAGTCTGCACCGCTGGAGAATTTCGCACCAAAATACATCTCAAAAACTTTTCGTTAGCACAATTAGGCTTAATTGGCTTAGTTTTGCGAGACTTAAATGATGGCTGGTTTGGGATTGGTTTTGCTAAATCTCGCGGTTTGGGCACAGTCATAGTTAAATATAACTCGGCTGTGGTTCAGTATCCCGGTTGTATATTAGATAAAGATAATCGCCAAATTAAACAAATAGTAAAATCCGGTCGATGGGGACACGCTTTCTTGCTGGGTGCAGGAGAGTTTTTAGAGGCTGATGAAGCCGGAAATTACGGCTTTTCTCAACCCGATCGCGAACAAACTCCAATTGCTGCTGAACCAATGGATTTAGGTTTTGGAGTGCAGCTAAAATGGCAAGGTGATGGTGAGACTGGTGTACCCAATTTATTTAAATGTGCAGTTTCTGCTTGGAGTAAGCTTTTAACAGGTGCTGTAGCATGAATACAGGTTTTGTATATGTTCGATCGCGTTTATCACCGGATGAAGTCAAAAAGTTGCTAGAAGAGTTAGCAACTGAGGAAAGTTACTATTTTGTGCGATCGCCCCACGCAGTCAGTGGCATTTGCAGGAAATTGCCCGATGAGTTTTCTCTGGGCTTTGAAGGGCAGATGTTTAATAGCGATCGCGAATTGCGCTGGAAAAAGCAGGGAAGTGTATATGAAGCGTTAATCCTGAGCCGGGTTCCAGCCGATTTAGAGGGATTTGAGGCGATCGGCGAAAATTGGGAATGCTGCGATCGCGCTGCTTACTTTCACAGCCTTGACGAACCCAAATTCCCTAAAACTTTTATCTATAAAGGAAAAAATGATGAAAAAATCGAATCTAATGATATTAGCATAGGTCAGCGATACTTTCAAGACCAAAGAACTGCCACCGTTCATTTTGTCGCCCTCACCGTCAGGAGTAAAAAATGACTAATAATCCCGTACCTAAACTCCGAGGTTCTACACCGCCACCAAGCCGCCCAGTTTCTAATAACTATGCTGGGGAAATGGGAGTACCTAAACCTTATGAATTAATTAGTTTTCCCAATGAGCGCCCGCCGAAAAAAGCTCCGACCGGACATCACAAATATTTGGGCGATCGCCTGCACGGAACTTTGTTTCTAACTTTGAAAGTTCAGACCACTTTGCACGTCTCAACAGGTGTGGTTGTCATGGGTAGCGACATCGGCAGTCGCGTGCCTTTAATCAAAATAATGGTTCAAAATGTTGACCAAAAACTATCAATTCAAGGCAGTTCTCTCAAAGGCTGCATCCGGTCAGCATACGAAGCCATTACTAACAGCACTTTAGCAGTAATTACATCAAGATACAAAGATAAAATTCCGCAAGAACGCCTGCCATGTAAAAACAAACAAGAACTCTGTCCGGCAAGTCAAGTATTCGGTGCCTTAGATTGGCAAGGATTAATTGATTTCAGCGATGCTAAATGCCAAAATACGGGCTTTGCTACGGGATTTATGCCATCTTTATATCGTCCCCGTCCAGATCAAAGAGCAGCATATTTTGACGCCAGAGGCAATGTAGCAGGGCGCAAGTTTTACTATCATACAATTCGGGCGATCGACAAAGGTCAAAATCAAGGGATTACTGTTCAGCAAGCTGCTAAAGAGTACACATTCAAAACACAGATACAATTCAAAAATTTAACGCCAGCAGAATTGGGAACGCTTTTGATTGTGTTGGGGCAAGATCCAAAATATGCGATCGCCCTCAAGGTAGGTGGCGGGAAGCCGATCGGCATGGGAACCATGACTGTGGAAGTCACAGCAGCAAGGGTGTTGCAGAACAAGGGAGATTTGCGCGATCGCTATTCTTCCTACAATCCTCCCGAATCTGACAGCATGAATGGCACTGAATTGCAACAGTTCATGCAAAAAAATATTCAAGCTGCTCATTCGAGTTTAGTGCAAGCAACTCAATTGCAAGAACTAATGTATTAAAGATGTCTACACCTGAATTAATGACAGAATCTTTGACTGAAAGAGAATGGGAAATTGCCCATGCGATCGCTCAAACTCTAGTCAAAGATCAGACAGATGTGAATGAGTTCGGAAAGGCGATCGCCTATCTTCGCAATGCAGTTAATCTAAATCAAACTAATGCTAATTCCAGGTTTTTTAAGTATCTTAAAACCCTTGTCGGTAACGGTAGACAAATCGGACATAGTGGCAAAACCACAGATTATTATCGCAGTATAGACAAAGCTTGTAGCGATTGTCTCAAAGGATTTCAAGGGGATGCTAGCACTTTGCTGCAAATTTTAGGTTGGGCATATCGTTTGATGCGTTACTACAAAGAAGCCGGACCGATCGGAGAAGTTGTGGCCCCTGTTTTAGAGTCAGTGAGACAAGTTGAAATTGCTAAGGCGATCGGCAGTCATCAGTTTGTAGTTAGTCAAATTGTCGAAGCCAAAGTTACTGCTGTCAAAGGGAACAAGGTGACATATGAAATTTTGGGAACTATCAGGCTAACTGAAAAAGAACCGAAAAAAGCACAATCTCTTTCTGAAGGACAAGTGGTGAAAGTTGAAATTTTAGATATTAAGGAGGATGGGAGTCCCAAGAAAGTGAAGTGTGCTGGCTAGAAACAATATTTGCCGATACCGAGAGTGTTCTGAGTGTAATATAGTGTAAGAGGCCTCCACAAAAAGAATGATCCAATAGCTATGTGGGTTTAGCGAAAATTTCCACAAACCATTTGTGAAGATTGGGCAGACGATTTATCTGGGT
>NZ_JAEQCB010000106.1:0-16900 GCF_020738785.1 Microcoleus sp. PH2017_05_CCC_O_A
AATAGTCTCGTGCGATCGCCCGAGTTGCGGACAAAGCTACCCAAATAGTCAAGGATGGGTAGCTTTGTCCATAAATTAAGTTACAGTTTCAAACCCCGTGCTGAGTACAGCTATGGCGATCGCCTCCGAGGGGGAACAGAGATAATGACCGCCACTACCATCATGCCGTCATTTGTTTCGGATTTAACGGCTCAACTCGCTCCCGAAACCACCGCATCCCACACCATTGTTTTGCAACCCAAGGGCTGTCTCGGTGGCATCGCTGTCCTAGATTTCCAAATTAATTTGGAGCAAGCTTTGGAAATGGCCGCTCTGAGAGTTGTTGTGGATATGCAGCAAGTGGATGTTGTCGCCCCAGATGGAATAGCCGTGCTGGCCCGAGGGCTGGAGTTAGCAGCTATACTCGGCAAGTCGATCGTCTTTGATTCTATAGATTTAGCCACCTATATAGGTTTGAGAGCCGAGTGGAGGATCTCGCGCGAAACTTGTTTTGGCCCTTGGGGCGACTTGTTCGAGGGGGAATTCGAGCAATTTTTGACAGACAAAATGTTGCGATCGCTTCCTTGTGAAGCGGTAAAACCTACTTTTTTACAATTTGCAAAATTATATCTTCCAACCGGTTGATGTCCCAGCGATCGATTGTCATCTATATTCATAACAATTACCCGGAAGTGCCAGTCTAGCTTTCAAGCTAACATCTTGAAAGCGCGGCTGGCTTTATCTTACTACGTGAACTCAGCAATTCCCAGCAGAAAGATTAAATTGTCTGGACGCCAGGGCTTCAGTTGACAGTTGACAGTTGACAGTTGACAGTTGACAGTTTGAGAGCGACCTCTACCTGGAAGGATGAGGATTGGAGTAATGAATCGTCTGATTTTAATTTCTCCCGATCGCGCTTGGCGCTTTCAACCAATTCTTTCTGGTATCAAAATAATTTCATCAGAATCAAGCCCAAAACCTTTACAGAGCAAGGATTTTGCAATTCTAAAATCTAAAATCTAAAATCTAAAATCTAAAATCCTATGACTATGGTTGAACCAGTTGCAGAGTTAAATGAACCTCTCTGTCTTCAGACTCCTGAAATACTAGAAAAGACAATATCTCCGCTCGTTCTACCTCCAAAAACAGCTCTCAAAATTTCTAAACAAGACATTCGAGCCACCCTCAAAGCCTCAACTATAGAGGGAGTTTTTGCCGCTGTCTTCGAGTCGGCGACTACCGGTCTGCTGCTGAGCAACTTCTTGCTGCAAGTCGGCGCGAGCAGCGTGGAAATAGGTATATTATCTGCTATTCCGATGCTGGTAAATCTCCTGCAACCATTAGGAGCATACATCGCCGATCGCACAACCAGCCGCCACTGGTACAACCTAGGAATATTCGGCGTGTCGCGGCTGCTGTGGCTAGTGCTCGTCATCGCAATTGTTTGGGGCCGACAGCACGCAGATCCCCAACAATTGCTCCAGTGGACTCTGGTCACTGTCATCGCCGCTAGCGTGCTGGCAGCTTTTGCTACTTCTAATTGGTTTAGTTGGATGGCTGCGGTGGTTCCTCACCGTTTGCGGGGACGCTATTTTGGATTTCGCAACAGTGCTACTAGCTTAGTTACTTTGCTAGGAGTGCCACTGATGGGACTGTTGATGTCAACTTGGGGCGCAGATCCAATTTTGGGCTACGGTGTGGTTTTATTTTTGGGTGTTGTGGCGGGAATGATTAGTTTGGGGTATCAATTCTTCATGGTGGATGTGAACCCGCAGGCATACCCAAAAGATGCAGAAAGCGATCGAGTTCCCGACAAAAAAGAAAAAATTTCAACAGATTTTGTGCCTTCGGTGCTGAAAAATTCTAATTTTTTAATGTTTCTGATTTACTTTAGCGTGTGGACGTTTGCAGTTAATCTCAGCGCGCCTTTTTTTAATATCTACCTGCTAAAAGATTTAAGCTTGGATGTCAGTTTGGTAACGGTTTACAACAGCTTGAGTTCCGGGGCAAACCTGCTGCTGTTGATGTTTTGGGGCAAGTTGGCCGATCGCTGGGGAAATCGCCCCTTGCTAATTGCGGTGGGGCTGGTGGTAGCGGTGACGCCTTTGCTGTGGTTGGGTACGGGCAATTACCCGTTTGCGGTGTGGGTGTGGTTGCCGCTGCTGCACTTGCTCGGGGGAACGACTATAGGGGCGATCGGGCTGTGTACGAACAATATTCAAATGGAGATAGCGCCGATCGAGCAACCATCGACTTATTTTGCGATCGCCGCAGCAGTTTCGGGAGTAACTGGGGCTTTGGGAACTACCGCCGGCGGCTTTCTTGCCGAACTTCCGGGCATGAGTTTGGGCGCACTGTTTGCCCTTTCGGCTGCTGTGAGGCTGGTGGGCTTGCTGCCTTTAATTTTGGTTCGAGAACCGCGTAGTTTGTCGCTAAGGGCGATCGTCCCGACTTTTCTACGGTTCAAATTCAACGATTAATATAATGTCCTCCGAGAACGATCGTCCGGTTTGATCGTTCGGACTTCAGCCCGCATCATTACTATAACTAACCAGTTTGTAGTGAGGACTTTAGTCCGCATCATTATTACGACTAACTGGTTTGATCGTTCGGACTTTAGTCCGCATCATTATTAGGACTAAAGTCCTTACTACAAACCGTTACAGATTCCGGGCATTGACAAGCGAATTTCTGCATGTGGTACCCGCCACGTGATTTATCCGTGGAATCAATCCCAAATCGAAAATCGAAAATCCTCTCTTCCCCCGAATTTATCGGTGGGGTCGCCTCTAAAATCTAAAATCTAAAATCTAAAATCGATTGACCGGACATAAATAATATAACGGCCAACAATTAACTGTTAAAAGTTAATTATTGACCGTTACAAAGCTTTTTTCAGCCTTCAGCATAGCCGTTTATTCGTAAAAAATTAGTCCTCAGTCCTTAACCCTCAGTATTCAGTAACAATTAACTAATAACTAGAGACGAACCCAATTATTAATTTTTTGCTAGCAACTAACTGATGACGTTGGAGGTTCGCGAGCGGGGACGCTCGCAAAACATGACTAATAAATTAAGCTTGACGCGAGTAGTATTCAACCACTAGCAGTTCATTAATCTGAAGAGCAATCCACTCACGTTCGACAACGCCGTTAACTTTGCCAACCAGTTTTTGCTTGTCAAATTCCAAGTGACTGGGCAAGTGAGCCAAGCCTGGGTCTTTGAGATTAGCTTCAACCATTGTGCGAGAGCGTTCTCTATTTTTGACTGCAATCACTTCACCAGGCTTGCACTGATAGCTAGCGATGTTGACTTCACGATCGTTCACAGTAATGTGACCGTGATTTACCAATTGTCTAGCGGACGGAATGGTTGGAGCCATTCCCATCCGAAACACAGTATTGTCCAAGCGCATTTCCAAAAATTGCAGTAACACTTGACCTGTGGAACCCGTCACACGGCGGGCTTTGCGGACATAACGGAGCAATTGGCGTTCCGTCACACCGTAATTGAAACGTAGTTTTTGCTTTTCTTGTAAGCGAACCGCGTACTCAGAGAGCTTTTTGCGGTTTTGACCGTGCTGCCCAGGCGGATAATCCCGTCTGGGAGTTTTGCGGGTTAGACCCGGCAACTCTTTCAGGCGACGGACGATTCTTAATCGGGGGCCTCGATATCGAGACATTTATTTTCCTCTCTAATCTCTGTATGCAATTTTATGCAGACTCTATATTATATGTTGATAAGGGTGAAAATTCTAACAAAAATCGATAAAAAAAATCGATCGACCGCAGCCATCCGTAATGTGCGGTAAATTTTGAAGTAAAAGCCGATCGAGCGATCGACCCAACCAGCCCAAAAAACTCACAAACCGAGCTGCCATGCAAAACCCCAATTTTTTCCGCACTGCTTCCCCAAAGCCAGCACCGCGCTGGATGTTGGCTCTCGGCACTCCCTTAGTCGCGCTGAGTTTGTTGACAGCAGCACTGCCAATCTCGCCAGCATCAGCCATCACCCTGAGATTCCCCCGAACTCAAAATCCCTATCGCGTCTGCGCTAAGGAACTAATCGAAGCGGGAATCGGTGCAGAGGAAGCAGCAGCAGCTTGTGCCGACGCGCTCCACCCCCGCGACATATCTAGATGCGCCCTCCAAATCAGCCGCAAAACCAATATTTCTGGTCTCGAAGCGCTCTCTAGTTGTCGGCGGGTGAGGCGCCCCAACGAATTAACTACTTGCGTGGTGAATATTAATAGCAAAACTAAAACTCAACCTGCTGCTGCCCTGTTAGTTCTTGATGGGTGCCGCCGCAGTTTATTGCCGGAGCTATTTGCTGAATGCGTAGTCGGGTTGAGCGGCAGGCTCGACTTTCCCACGGACAGGTTAGTTGCCACTTGTCTCGATCCCAGGGGCACAGTGAGTCAGTTGGACGGGCGTCCTGCACCGACACCTCCTACGGAGCTAATTCCACCGCCTTCGCGACTCAATTAATTAGTTATGGGTAGTTGGGAAATGGTAATTAGGTACGTAGTTGCGCTTCAGCGCTCTTATCTTATATATAACGAAGAGCGCTGAAGCGCAACTACATACCTTTGATGTGACAATTACTTCCAGGACTGTTTGTAATTCTTCGCTCTTGTCTTATATATAACAAAGAGCGCTGAAGCGCAACTACATACCTTTGATGTGACAATTACTTCCAGGACTGTTTGTAATTCTTCGCTCTTGTTTATATAAACAAAGAGCGCTGAAGCGCAACTACGTACCTTTGTAATTCTTCCCTCTTCCTTCTTCCTTCTTCCTTCTTTTTTATAATCAAATGTCAGAAGTTTTTGGTCAAATTACAGTCGAAGAATTAGGTTGCAAATTAGCAGAAACCAATGCTGATAAATTGCAGCTTGTAGACGTGCGCGAACCTTACGAAATTGAACTCGCAGCGCTGCCGGGATTTGTGGCTTTTCCGCTGAGCGAGTTTGCCCAATGGTGTGGTGATATTGACGATCGACTAAATCGCGACACAGAAACCCTGGTGCTGTGCCACCACGGAGTGCGATCGGCTCAAATGTGTCACTGGTTGAGCGATCGAGGCTTTAACAACGTTAAAAATATCGTTGGTGGCATCGATGCTTACTCAATATTGGTCGATCGCACTGTGCCGCGCTATTAATCTGATGCCCGCTCCAACTACCGCAATATAGGTTCTATCGTTCGGAATGCAAGTCCTCACTACGAACCGGATGCGGACTAAAGTCCTCACTACGAACCTTAGGAAAGGACTAAAGTCCTCACTACGAACCGGATGCGGACTAAAGTCCTCACTACGAACCTTTGTTTATTATCGGGTTTGGGCTGACAGGATCTGAATCCTAATTAACAGCAGCAAATCGAAAATTTAACAGCGTGCTCATAGTGATCCGATCGCGCCCGTGCCTTTTTGAGTCATAAAGAGCCTCATCAGCCGCCAGTACCAGCGTTGCTGCATCATTTTCCGGGCCGGGAACAACGCTAGCAATTCCCAAACTAATTGTCACCACAGAATTAGGCAAACATTCAACACTCTCCGGGTTAAAAACAATATTCAAAGCTTTAACTTTCGCTCTAATGCGTTCGGCAACCAGCAGAGCGCCCGCTGCATCTGTTTGAGGTAAAACGATCGCAAATTCCTCACCGCCGTAGCGAGCAGCTACATCAGCAGGACGCTGGAGCGATCGGCGAATTGCCTGAGCTACCGATCGCAAACAACTATCTCCAGCTTGATGTCCGTAGGTATCGTTATAAATTTTGAAATAATCGATGTCGCACAAAATTAAAGATATCGGAGACTCATCGCGAGCATTATGTTTCCATTCCGCTCGCAAGCAACTGTCAAAATGTCGTCTGTTGCCAATTTGGGTAAGTTCGTCCACATTAACCAAAGCTAGCAGTCTTTCATTTTCTTGCTGCAACTCCTCAAAACCTACAGCCGAGAAACCGTCCTCGCATAAATTTTGCTCTTGAAAATACAGCCGATATAATTCGCAAGATAAACTACAGTTATTGCCCGCTAATTTGACAAGTCCCATGCTATCTAACTGATAGGCCATCAAAGGTTCGAGGTGAATGCTATTTTTAACATCAAGAACCTGTTGGAATGCCCAGGCGAGTTCTGGCTGCTGCTGAATGGCGATCGACTGATTCCGCAAGTAGTCGCTATAAATTCCGCTTTGAGTAGGAGCTGCTTTTAATAGTTCTTCCAACTCGGCTCGCCCCAGCTCCTCCCCAGACTCATTCTCCCCAACCGACAGGCGGTTTTGCTGTAAAATTGCCAGGTGATAAAGCGCTAAATGCACTAAATAAGGATGACCGCCTACCATTTGCATTAATTGCTCGACGGGATAGCTGTCGTTCCAGTTCAGTCCGTGGCGGCGCGCCAACTCTTGGACTTGTTCGGCACTAAATTCTGAGAGTTTAATCGGCAGCCCTACATTGAATGGAGATTGATTGAGACTCAAAGCAATATAAATTTCTGTCGAGTGAATGACCGCGATTCGCAGTTTTTCCCAGGTTTCGCTCTGTCGCGCTTGTTCGTACCAAAAACGGAGCAGCGGCAGGAATTCTTGAGCGATATTGGCGCGTTCAAATACTCGGTTGACTTCGTTGAGTACCAAGACTAGGGGACTGTCAATTTGTTCGAGCAAATAGTTCTCAAAGTAAAGAGAGCAGCTTACTTTGCTGCCCATATCTTCATCCCAAATTTCATCGAGATTTGGTTCGAGTTTGAGTTGGCGAGCGACATTGACACACAGCCAGCGCAAAAATTTATCTAAGGTAGCAAAAACTGCTTCGTCAGCTTGCTGAAAGTCTACAGTGACTGTGCGGTATCCGCGATCGACCGCAGCTTGAATTATCCGCAGCATCAGCGAACTTTTGCCCATTTTTCTGGGAGCTTTAATCCGAATCAGACTCCCTGGCTTGCTAATTTCTGCACAAGCTCGGGCTTCGACGGGCGATCGATCGATATAAAATCGAGAGTCAAGCGGTATTGGGCCCCCAGGAAATTCTAGGTCTGCAACCGTTTGGATTAAATTTGGTGATTTTGGGATTCCTGCCATAGTGCATCCGCGAGGCGATACCCTGACTGTATCTTACCTTTGTCAGATTAGGGGGGCAGAGGATCGGTGTCAAAGACTTATTGACAATCCGACAAAATGTAAGTTTTTCAGCACTTCCCGGAACTGACTTTGCTATAGTAGTGTCACTTTAGCTAATCTCAAACCCTGCCTAAACTCGCACCAGACCGACACAAATTTTCTGGCGACCGAGACGCGATGATTCTGCGCCTCTACCTGAAAAGTCAGTCGTCTGTCGCCAATGTCAAGCAGATTCGCACGAATAGGAGAAATAATCATTGTCACGCCGCTACCTGTTTACCTCTGAATCGGTCACTGAAGGCCATCCCGATAAAATCTGCGATCAAATTTCAGACACTATCTTAGATGCCTTGCTGACCGAAGACCCTAAAAGTCGCGTCGCAGCCGAAGTTGTCGTCAACACGGGTTTGATGCTGCTGACGGGCGAAATTACCACCAAAGCTCAGGTAAATTACATAGAATTGGCGCGGAAAAAAATAGCCGATATTGGCTACATCCACGCTGATAACGGATTTTCTGCCAATAGCTGCTCGGTTTTGGTGGCTTTGGACTCTCAATCTCCCGATATTGCTCAAGGGGTGAATACAGCCCACGAAAGTCGCGAACAGTCCAGTGAAGAGGAGTTGGATGCGATCGGCGCTGGCGACCAAGGCTTGATGTTCGGTTTTGCTTGCAACGAAACGCCGGAATTGATGCCTTTACCGATTAGTTTAGCGCACCGGATTTGCCGTCAACTGGCCGCAGTCCGCAAAACAGGTCAATTGCCTTACCTGCGTCCGGACGGTAAAAGCCAAGTTACCGTAACTTACGAAGACGGGAAACCTGTTGGTATTGATACGATCTTAATTTCTACCCAGCACACTGAGGCGATCGACGATATCACCGAAACAGCCGCGGTTCAAGCCAAGATTAAAGCAGATCTTTGGACTGCTGTTGTCCAACCCGTGTTTGCCGATATTAGCATCAAGCCGGATGCAGAAACTCGCTTCCTTGTCAACCCCACTGGCAAATTTGTCGTCGGCGGGCCTCAAGGAGATTCGGGTTTGACTGGCCGCAAAATTATTGTGGATACCTACGGCGGCTATTCCCGTCACGGTGGCGGTGCTTTTTCAGGGAAAGACCCCACGAAGGTAGACCGCAGCGCGGCCTATGCTTGTCGCTATGTTGCTAAAAATATTGTGGCGGCCGGTTTGGCAGAAAAGTGCGAAGTGCAGTTGAGTTATGCGATCGGCGTAGCACGCCCTGTTAGCATGATGATCGAAACTTTTGGCACTGGTAAAGTTGATGACGATCGCCTTTTGGAAGTTGTGAAGCAGCATTTTGAACTGCGTCCTGCGGGCATCATTCAGACCTTTAACTTGCAGAATTTGCCTGCGGAAAGAGGCGGTCGTTTCTACCAAGATGTAGCGGCTTACGGTCACTTCGGACGCACGGATCTAGAGTTACCTTGGGAGCAAACTGATAAGGCAGAGCTTTTGAAATCAGCTTTGAGCCAGCAGTTGTCTGGAGTAGCTGTATAGTAGAATGTTGGGGCGCGCCCTCCGCGCCCTTATTGCTTGATTATGGGTAATTAACAAAAGGTACGTAGTTGCGCTTGGGCACTCTTAGTATTAAGAGCGCCCAAGCGCAACAACATACCTAATTAAAAATGAACCTCTATCAGAGTGCCAGTTGGGTCGAGGAGTGATGATATAAGTTCCCTAGGGTTCGTCAGCAGTGCGTTTTTTTCTGTATAGGCGATCGGCTAATGGCTTGCACACTAAAAGGTACGTAGTTGCGCTTGGGCGCTCTTAGGAATCATGTAAAAATAAGTTGTGTAACTTTTTAATTGAAGCCTTTAAATTAGATACGGTTTAGCAATGCACTCGATCGAGTTATTTTTACACGCCTCCTTAGTATATGTAAGAGCGCTGAAGCGCAACAACATACCTAATGCCATTTTTTCCTTCTTTCCAGTCAACAATTCGCAGATTTGGTTCGGATCTAAAACAGCGATTTGCTGGTAAATTTTTATCACCAAATCCAGCAGCAATGCCGAGTTCGTTGGTGGCCGACAATACTGGAATGCGCGGCGTTTGGATACCCAGCACTGACTGCAAAGTTCTCACCTCAAAACAGCGGATTGCTGAGGCAATGAATTTTCTTGCAGATACGGGATTTAATACAGTATTTCCTGTAGTTTGGAACCGGGGTTTTACGGCTTATCCTTCTCAAATAATGCGCGAACAATTTGGGGTTGAAATTGACGCGCGCTATCAAGGACGCGACCCTTTGGGAGAATTAATTGTTGAGGCTAATAGAGTTGGTTTAAAAGTTATTCCTTGGTTTGAATACGGATTTGTGAGTTCTTACAATCTCAACGGCGGTCATTTGCTGGCGAAGAAACCGGAATGGGCGGCGCGCGATTGTAATGGCAATTTACTTAAGAAAAATAAGTTTGAATGGATGAATTCTCTTGACCCGGAAGTGCAAGATTTTTTGCTGGGGTTGATGCTGGAAGTTGCGAGGAATTATCCGGTACATGGCGTTCAAGGAGACGATCGCATTGCACTACCCTGTGAAGGCGGTTATGATGAAAAAACGGTTAAACGCTACCGCCAAGAGTGCGGGAGAGAAGCGCCACATAATTGTAGAGAGCAACATTGGCTGCACTGGCGCGCTGATATAATTACTGATTTTGTCGCTCGCTTGCACCGAGAATTGAAGGCGATTAATCCAGATTTGTTGCTGTCAATGTCGCCGAGCCCCTATGACTGGGGATTCGTAGAATATTTGCAAGATTCTCAAGCTTGGGTTGACAAAAAGTTGGTTGATATGCTTCACCCGCAGTTTTATCGCCGCGATTTTAACGGTTACAAACAATTGCTCGATCGACTGATCGATCGACAACTTACCTGCGAGCAAGTGTCCTGTGTGTCTCCCGGTATCCTGTTGGCGAATCGAGGGAGCAATTATAGCATGAATCCGGAGCTGTTGTTGCAAGTAATTGCTTACAACCGTGCTCGCGGCGTTCCAGGAGAAGTGCTGTTTTTTTACGAAGGTTTGCGGGATAACGATAATGCTTTGGCTGAGGCTTTGAAAAATGGGCCCTACGGTTGACACTCTCCCGGAATCGGGCTGTTTCCGGTTTGTTGCGTTCAACGGAGTCGATCGATATCTCAAGCCAACTTGGTATAAAATGATATAGCGCAGAGCAAGTCTAGCAAACAGTGCATCGATGCCAAGCAGCAAGCGCTACTAATGGTTAAGCCGATCGCCCAAAAAACAGATAATCAATCTTTGGGGAGTTGTTAAAATAGTCTAATCGGACATATTTTATAAGTGGTGCAAGTTTTTTTATCAGTTGAGTTTTGTAGGTGCAGGCGTATTTTCTTAAAGAAACCGAGTTTAAAAAGAGCAATCTCAAACGATCGCCAAAATATGAGGATAAATGAATGAACTCAGTAGCAACCCTCATCCAACAGCTACCAGAGCTCAGCGATGCTGAATTCAACCAAAAATATTTGAAACAAAAACAAGGGATGCACACCTTGGCGACAATATTGCCGCAAGTAGAACAGCAAAGCCAGGCTTTGCGCGCAGTAAAATTAGCCCTAAAAGTAAATTTAAAACTCGGCTCGAAGCTAGCAGGAATGGTAAAGCCGGAGTTTCAACTAAAAACAGTAAGATTAATCGTAAAAATTAAAACTTCGCTGCCGCTCAAAATTCAACTGCTGGCACTAACAAGTTCCGATATGGCAATTCCAATGCTTGTCAAAGCATTGAACCACAAAGACCGTGCCGTGCGCCTTCATTGCATTCGGGCGATCGGCCTCATTGGCTCTAGGGCGGCAGTAATTGAATTAGCGCGGGTGCTCGAATCTGCCGATTCCCAAGCGCAAGCTTGGGCCGCTTGGGCCCTAGGAGAAATTGACTCGAAACCAGCAGCCGCAGCACTGATCGAAGCCCTCAACCACAAAGCCGCCGGAGTGCGCGCCTGGGCGGTTTGGGCCTTGGGTAAAATTAACCCCAAAATAGCCGTCCCCACCACGATCAAAGCCTTGAAACATCAAGACTCAGAGGTGCGCTGGCGGGCCGCCGTAAACTGCGGGAAAATCGGGGTGGCTGAGGTAGTTCCGGGGCTGCTGAATGCCCTCAGAGACGAAAATCACCTCGTCCGTGCTAGGGCGGCGGCGGCTTTGGGGAAAATTGGCGATCGCGACGCAGTACCCCGCTTAGTAGAATTGCTTCACGAACCCGACTCCTATGCCGTTTCTTTGAGGGCCGCCGAGGCCTTGGGACAAATCGGGACCGAAACGGCTGTGGCCGGGCTGCTGCAAGCCCTCAACCACGAGGACTCAGATGTGCGCGGCAGTGCAGTTTCTGCCTTGGGGGAAATCAGCAGCGAGGTGGCTGCGGTGGCGGTAATGCGATCGCTCTCGGATCGAGACATTTTCGTGCGCGGCAGGGCGGCTGTTGCACTCGGGAACATCAATATAGCCGGAGATGCTAACTTGCAAAAAATGGTGGCTGCGGGACTGGCGATCGCCCTAGGCGACAGCGAATCCTATGTGCGGTGGAGAGTTGCTGATGCTTTGGGGCAGATTGGGACAGACGAGGCTGTAGCAGGTTTGGTGCGACTGCTGGAAGACGAAACCTCTGGAGTGCGCCAAAAGGCTGTTAAATCCCTCGGTCAAATTGGCTCTCGTGCTGCTCTTTTGGCTCTGGAAGCAGCTTTAAAACGCCAATTTGCTGACGTTCGCGCCCTCGCCGCCCAATATTTGCCGGATGTCGGCGCTGAGGTAAAAACAGTTTATTTTGAGCAGGAATCTGCTACGGATGTCTCGGGTGAAAAACTGTCGCAAATCCAGATTGCTTCGGAAGCAGAAGCCACCGAATATATTATCGATCGCCCTGCGGGCCGGAATCTCCAATACTTAATCTCGATCGGCACTCCGGGCGTACCAGATCCCAAAACTTTTCACAAAGTCCCTAACCGATTGCGGTTAGAATTTAACGACCTCGAAACCCCCGTTGACGACCCCGATCGCGTCTTGGCTACAATTGATGACGTACTCCAAATTATTGACTTCGCCCGCCAAATATCGGCGCACCCCGGCAAATTGCTCGTCTGCTGTCAAAGTGGCATCAGCCGTTCAACAGCAGCAGCTTTGACTGTTTGTGCTGCCCTGTTGGGCCGGGGCAAAGAACGGGAAGCTTGGGCCGTGGTGCTTGCCGCCAGAGCCCAAGCCAGGCCAAATCGCTGGATTGTGCAATTGGCCGATGAAGCTTTGGGTAGAAATGGGAAGTTATCCGATTTTAGATTTTAGATTTTAGATTTTAGATTTGGGAATAACTTATTTTCTAAGGGTTTGAAGCTTGCTTAACGTTGCATTATTTTTTTGAACTGGTATTAATAGGAGCGATCGAATTAACTGTCGGCACAGAGAGAACTCGCAAGTGCAACAGTTAACCGTAGAAACGCGGTTTCTTTTCGTAAGCCCTAAAGTTATACTCGATTTACAGGACTTGCGGGGCTGCGATGCCAAAAGTCGATCGCTCTTAGTGCAGAAGCGCGATCGGCTGCCGCATTTGTCACATTCTGTGCTATGTATTAGTCGGATACGCAACAAAAACTGTCAAGCAATCGTCGCATTGCTGGTAGCAACACCCCAAAGCTGAGGAATCGGGTGCATTGTCAAGAGACAATATCAGCTTTGGGCTACTCACAGGCAAAACGCATCAGACAGAATTTTCTGCCTGTAAAAATTCATGTGGCAATAATTCACTGCCGGGATAAATCTTTCTTTTTTTGCCTGCTGGAGACTTTTACCAGTCGAAAAAGTAATTTGGCAACAGCCATCAACAGCCTAATTATCTATTAGACATCAACCGAATTTAAGCTTCTGCCCTGACTCGACAAGAGTTTCAGATACTTTTTCGCAGATGTCTACTGGAAAACACACAAGCTTTTCC
The DNA here is from genome assembly GCF_020738785.1 of Microcoleus sp. PH2017_05_CCC_O_A. NCBI lineage: Bacteria > Bacillati > Cyanobacteriota > Cyanophyceae > Oscillatoriales > Microcoleaceae > Microcoleus > Microcoleus sp. PH2017_05_CCC_O_A. The sequence continues at coordinate 13,061 of NZ_JAEQCB010000106.1, forward strand.
CTTTGGAGAACTTACGAGCGTGGTAAATTTTCACAGAATACAGCGGTTGCATATGTCAAAAACAAATTTGCTCAAAAAAACACGCAACGAAGTAGGTTTATCGGTTGGTGCTTGGCAAGGCAAGGGCGAGGCAAATCCAGATTTGCAACCATTGAGCCAGCAGGAAAAAGCTGTATTACCGCAAACAAATAACCCCGAAAATAGCAATTTAGGTAAACGGATGTGGCCCTTTATTTCCGCACAATTTGCTTCTGTAGAAACCGAACCCAAACAATCATCGCTCCACAATCTGGCAAAACAACCCTCCTTGAAACTTACCAAAAACTTGTCTTTTAAGCTTGGCTGTCTGCCCATAGACAAAAAAATCAGTGGCGGGTATTTGCTAGCAATAGGAATCGGATTTGTTGGCTCGCTGAGCGGACTTACAATCGCTGAGTACCACCAAGAAAAAGGATTGAGACAACTCAATGATGCTCACATACAAGCACAATTGATCGGTAACTTTAAAGATGCAGCACTGGCGGCACAATTGCAGGGAGCACAGCTAGATTCTTTTGTAGACAATTCCCCTAAGTTGGAACTGCAAAAACAGCAGTTTATCAACAGTATTGTTAAGGCTAAAAACCTGCGGTTGCGTATCGAAAAATTTGCCGAAAGCCAACCAGCTTGGCTCGCAGCCAAGCCGGAAGCTCTCAAAACTTTACTCCAAGATTGCACGGAAAATTTAGAATCCTACGCCGATACTCTCAACTCAACTTTGCTGCAAGTCCAGCAATCGCAACTGTCGCCTCGGAAGATAGAGTCGATCCGAAAATTGTTGGCCACAGAAAGCGGAGAAGGTGCAAAACAGCTTGAGGGACACCTTCAGGAATTGAGCAAAATCCTCGATATTGCCCAGCAGCAAGAGCGCCAAGGCGGTGCAGTGATGCAGGCTGCCCAAGGAATCGAAAAGGGCATAATTATGATTAGCATGCTGCTGTCGGTAGGGCTGGCTGGAATAGTGGCTTGCCGCACCAGTAGGGCGATCGCCAAACCAGTCGTCAGCGTCACTCAGGTGGCTCAACAAGTCGCTGCCGAGTCGAATTTTGATTTGCGAGCCCCCGTCAGCGGACAAGACGAAATAAGCTCGTTAGCTGTATCTCTCAATCACCTGATCGAGCGAGTTTCCGAACATACAAAAGAATTGGCACAAGCTAAGGAAGATGCTTTAGTGGCTACCACTGCTAAAAGCCACTTTTTAGCCAATATGAGTCACGAGTTGCGGACGCCTTTAAATGCGATTATCGGCTACAGTCAACTACTTTTAGAAGATGCCAGAGATTCCGGGTACAAAGATTTTGTTACCGACTTAGACAAGATTCAGAATGCAGGCACGCACCTGCTATCTTTGGTTAACGACATCCTCGATTTGTCAAAAATTCAAGCGGGGGGAATGAACCTCGACATCGAAGAGTTTGACATCGAATCCCTGCTCGATCACATGTCAATGGCGGTAAAATTGTCTTTACAACAGAATGGCAATGTTTTAGAAATAGAGTGTGACAGTCAAACTGTTGGCACTATGCACGCAGATTTAGCAAAAGTGCGAAAAGTCCTGCTGCACCTGCTGAACAATGCTGCTAAGTTCACCAAAAATGGGATAGTGAAAGTCAGCGTCAGCCGTGTTGAGGGAACCGGAGAATCGAATGTAGCGCATCTGTCGGGTGTTGAAAATTTAATGGTTGCGGGCGAGGCGAAATCGAGTTTGATTGCTTGTCCAGTTGCGAATGTTCAAGCATCGGATTGGATTTGCTTTCGAGTTAAAGATACCGGCATTGGAATGTCTCCCCAACAACAGCAAAAATTGTTTGAAGCCTTCGCGCAAGCTGATTCTTCGGCGGCGCGCCAGTACGGTGGGACTGGATTGGGGCTGACAATTAGCCGCCACTACTGTCAGATGATGGGCGGCGAGATTTTGGTCGAAAGCGAGGAGGGCGAAGGGTCTATTTTCACTGTACGCATACCAGCAGGAAATAGTTAGTTAACACAGGGGTAGGGTGCGAAGCGAAAAACAGGAAAGAATCAAGCTCTTGGACACCCTACCAGTTGAATTGACTGGTGTATTGAATGTAGCTTTTCTGGGCGTGATGAGGTATGACTGCGATCGAGTTTCGTGAGTTTCTCGCCAGTTGTCTTACTTTTTGTCAATTGCCAATCTGTACCTGACTCACTTGAGAATTGCTATATAACTTCTGAAAGCTCGATCAAAGGTCAAATATTGAAGTGACTTTTGTATCAACATATTTCATGTCACCAGTAGTTCCTCCAGCAAAATGAAGGAAATAGTTATTGAAAAATGCTGTTGTTACACATTTAGAAATTAGTGAAGCCTTAGGATTTAAACCAATTTTTTGTAATCCCTTTTGTACTATGTTGTCTCTCGAACTTAGAAAGGGGTACAGAAATTGCTGGATTAAAGGCCAAGGCATATTGAATTTTGGAGAAATCCAGCACTCAATACCCTGCATCAATATCTCATAGCTCAATGGGCGCATTTCATAGTTCCATTCTCCCGAACCTTTGTCTTCATAGGAGTGATAAACATACTCCAGCAATTCTCGATGATAACGAGGAGAAAGCACCATAACTCCGGCTTGTACAACGGATTGAAATTCTGCATCTATCCCAAAACTTTTGTAAAAAGCTGTAGGAGAAAGGTTGTCTATGTATTCGATACCATTCTTAGACCAAAAATCATAAAGTCTTTTCAGGCAAATCTCGTGATCTGCTCTACTAGGAGTTGCATAATCATCGACTGCCCCAATCTTCTCTAGTGGAACTCCCTCGGTAATATCGGGACTGTTTGGGTTAATCAATATATCAGCATCGACCCAAACAACTTGATCGTATTTTTGAAGACTGGGTTCTGACAAAATTAAGCACTTTTGCCATGATGGATTTCTAGACTGAGCCTTGGACGAATTATCTAACGGTTGTGTCAAAACAACAACTTCAAATTGATATTTTTCAGCATAGTGCTGCCATAGAGACCTACAATGTTTCTCGAACATGAGTTCATAGTTCTTGCCTATTGCTAGCGTAACAAGTGCCTTTGCCACTCTATACTCTCCTTAGTTTATTCATTGAAGATTTACCTTTAAACCCTGAACGCGGAAATCTCCCACAAACACCTGATTCCACCCCAAAATGCCGCATATGGTTTGTCCTGTCAAGTTCTACTATAAAAAATTATCCAAATTTTTCAGTATCTGGGATTGGTAGTGTATAACGCAATACGCTTCGCCTAGGGGTTGTCGGAAGAGAAAAACGCTCTTGTGCGATCGCTTCGGTAAAGGCTAGGAAAATAATCCCAGAGTCTATTTTTTACATCGTTTTGACTGCATGACAGTCTTAACCCAACCGTATGGGTGTATGGCGAGCTTCAATCATTTGTGCAAGTATTTAGGGGCGGTGTCCCAGGAGCTGAAATACCGATCGCAGCGGGATTTCCACTACAAACATTACAGGATTTTTGACTGCTGGCTATAGTATCATTTATAGTTCTGGATTACTGTATTTTTTCTGGTTGTCGATCGCCCCTATGGTCAGTAAGGGCCAAAAAATGCCCTATAAAGTGCTACCCATTCATCGTCGCCATCTCTTCCTCAAGGTGATATTTAACACCAGTGCAGTAGATTCTCAATTCTCCAGCGATCGCGAATGGTGCGATCGATAGCTACTACATCACATAGCAGCCAACACTGACCAAGAAAATGGGATACAAGCCCCGTCCTTTTAGGACGGCTTTTCTTGATTTCTAATATACTCTTTCAATACTTCTAAGGGTGCGGCACCAACGGA
>NZ_JAEQCB010000107.1:0-16859 GCF_020738785.1 Microcoleus sp. PH2017_05_CCC_O_A
GATGGATAGAGTTCCAATAATTTTGCAATTTGTCGGTCAAGGTCGGCTTTTTGATGCAGACGGTCGACTCTGGCGTAGAGGATAGTTCTTTGATTAGTTTTGCTAAATCCGGCATCAGAATTAATTAAATATCGTCGTTGACCGGAGGGTGTGCGAATGGCGGTAATAATACCATCTTTTTCCCATCGCCTGAGCGTATGTAGGCAAACTCCAAAATGTTCGGCTGCTTGCCTTGGGGTTGAGTAGCCAAAAGTGAATAATGCTGAATATTCGGCTAGTTTAACACATTATTCAGATAATTCAATCAAAATTCAGTAAATCAATCAACAGGAGAATGCTCTCAAAAAGCTACAACTTTTCAAGAGGGAGCGTCAACTTTTCCGCAGAAAAAAGCAGCTAAAAGAAAGAATTGGCTCTTCAGTACCTTTTTTGCTGAATTTTTCATTAAGCACGATCGCTTGGCTGTAAAATCCCGGCTTCTAGCCTAAACTTTGCCCCCAAGCCTCAAAGGCTAAGAATCATAACTAGGCTGATTGCCCGGTAAGGGTTTAGGCCTAGCTTACAGACTTATTCAGCATAACGCGCTAGTAGGTAAGCGCTACCAAACGTCACTATGTAATAATTGTAAACTATCCAAATGCCAAGAAAGTAGCACTCCTGGGCCCTGTTTACATACTGTTACATGGTTCAGTTTGATAGCGCCTACCTACTTAATGAAGAGCCAAAGAATTTCATTTTATCATACAGAAATCCTGGTAACACTTAGACTATTCCTAGACCTGACATGGTAAGGTTTTTAGATTTTTCGGGTTCGGAGACAGGGACAAAAGGTATAACACGAGCAGGTGCTGCTACTGGGGGCTGAGCGAACAAACGCTGGTTGGCAATCAACATACTTTCAATTATCGCTGCCGGTTCGGGGCGGCTGAACAGATACCCCTGCATGATATCGCATTGGTGCTGTTTCAAGAAAGCTAGTTCTGCTTCTGTTTCTACTCCTTCTGCAATTACTGTCATATTTAAGCTGTGACCCAGCAAAATTACTGCTGTGGTAATAGCAGCATTTTGAGCGTCTTCGCTGGCATTTCGCACGAAAATGCGATCGATCTTTAAGCTGTCAAAAGCAAATTGCTTGAGATATCCTAAAGTAGCATAACCGGTGCCGAAGTCGTCAATGGCAATCCGAATTCCGAGAGCTTTAAGTTCGTTTAAAGTTGCGCCTGCGACTGTCGCATTTTCTACCAGAGCGCTTTCGGTCATTTCTAATTCTAAATTAGCAGGCTCCAAGCCTGTAGTTTCTAATATTTGCACGATTCGGGCCTTGAGTTCGGGGTCGGATAACTGCCGGGCCGACAAATTTACTGATATCGTAAAAGGCGAGAACCCCGCCGCCAGCCAACTCGCGGCTTGAGCGCAAGCTGAAAGCAGTACCCACTCGCCAATCTGAATAATTAAACCTGTTTCTTCGGCTAAGGGAATAAATTCAGCGGGAGAAATTATACCTCGATCGGGATTTTGCCAGCGCACCAAAGCTTCAGCGCCGATAACTTGTCCGGTAGCAATATTCACCTGGGGCTGATAGTATACTTGAAACTCACCTTGTGCTAAAGCGTGGCGCAGCAGAGCTTCTAGAGCCAACTTTTCAGGGGAGAGGACACAAACCTTTGTAGAGTCGTTAGCTAAATCTTTGAGTCTGGCTTCTGCTTGGTGAAGCGCAACTGTCAGGGGTTGGGTAATAGTTTGCCGTTTCGAGACGCGAGAAGCGATCGCCCCCAACAATTCAGCCTTAGTAAACGGCTTTGTTAGGTAATCGTCAGCCCCCAATTCCATCCCCCGACGAAAATCGGTTTTGGCACTTTGAGCCGTGAGGAAAATAAATGGAATTGTAGCAGCCAGGGAGTTTTGTCGCAGAGTCCGCAACACGTCATAACCGTCGAGTTCCGGCATCTGTACGTCGCACAAAATTAAGTCGGGGATCTCCGAAAGTGCCATCTGCACCCCAAATCGACCGTTTTCTGCCACGATAACTCGGTAGCTGTGAGATTCCAGGAGTTGCACAAGAGTCTCCCGGATTAATTCGTCGTCTTCAATGACTAAAATTTTGAGCATGATACTTAGATAACAGATGGCACTATATATCAGAACCTGACTAACTCTAGCATACTCAAACTTGACAGTTACTGATTAGGCCAATTAGCTAATAAATTTTTAGCCAAATGGCTAAAGATTTTCCCTCGGTTCTTAAGTGACAATCAAAGAATTGGCAAAATTCGCAATAGTTTTCGATCGCTTTCAAAGGCATACAACTGTTGCGCCCGACTATTTTAATAAGATTTAATAACGAAATATTGGTTTTTTCTCATAAAAAATGCCGCCAACACTTTCAATACGTGGATGGTGGCATTTTTTATATAATGTCGGGTCAATTCGCTTTAAAAAGTGTTCGATCGTTCTGGCTTCATTCCTGGGATGGATGCGGACTAAAGTCGGAACGATCAAACCAATTTTATTTTGTCGTTTCAGGGGACATCATAGGATGGACTGATGGATGCGGACTAAAGTCCGAACGATCAAGCCAATTTTATTTTGTCGTTTCAGGGGACATCATAGGATGCGCTGCCTTAATTCACAGGTTTAGTGGAATTCGCGCAAAACTTGTCATCTACAATTGCAGAATTGATACTGACAGCTTGCATTGATGATGACGGAATGATGAGGTCTCGCGGAACTACAAGTGTCTTTTTGCAAACTAACTCGCTGCTGCCTACAGAGGCAAAGTTCCAAGCATAAAATTCGGGATTGCTGACTGTCGCACTGGCAGAAGATAAACCTAATGCAGTCATTAATACTAATCCCAAAGTTACTAAAGCTACGATCGCAAATCTCAGCATATTCTTTGTTTGAACCGGAAAATTTACCCGCTCGGGATTACTTCATTATGGCTCGATCGCCCTCAAGGCGTCAATAGCCTTGAGTCGATTTTAGATTTACTCCGACCGATGAGTCAGTGAGCTTGAACGGGAGTCTCAAATTTTCGACCGCGACAGGAGTCGGGGGCTAAGATCCGTTTTGGGATGGGGGTTATTTCGTCTCCAGATTCAACTCGTAGGCGATCGGCTCGGATGACTGAGAAACCACCACGAATTCATAAAAACCAGCATCATCGAGAGTTCCAGACCAACTCACCTCCTCTGCATCTTCCAGTAAAGCCTTGGCTTTGTTGGTGCGCCCAGGAGAATAAATTGATAGCAGAGTTGATTTGCGCGGAGCTTGCAAATTTACGCTCAAAATCTGATTTTGGGCGAACCTGGCAATGTAAGCTTTGCCTTCTCCGGGCTTGAGATTTCCTTTAAGGGTTTTGTTGTTCGCGCGGCGGTCAAATTCGACGCTTTCAAGAGTTGCTCCTGCTTGCAAAGAGGCGAGGGCGTCGGCGGTAATTGCTTGCCAAATTTGTCCGATCGGCAAACCGATGATATTTTTATTCCGTGGGTGCTGTGGAAACCAATAAAAGAACTTGGCATCAGCCAAATCGTACAGCGCTCGACTGCTCAAATTCAGCTTGTTAACCTCGGCTTTGGAGCGATCGAGATCGGCAGTCTCGTAACTGCCCAACCGCGCTCTAGCATCGCTGCTAAGGTTTTCGAGCTTGTTGAGCAAGTCGTCGCCGATTTTCTGCCACCTTTCGCGCCATTGGCGATCCTCGTCGCCTTCTTTTAACAGCCGCCCGTTTAATTCTGGGTATTTGGCATAGAAATTCTCATCTACAAGGTTGACGTAACCGTTGTAGAATCGATCGTCAATTTTAAGCCGAGAGTAGCGATCGCGCAAAGCATCCTCTTGCTGCTGCTTCGGGCCCGGAGTCACGGGAATCTTCTGCACTTTTGATTGCAGGTTTAACACATAATTGCCCGCAAACCAGCCAACTCCGCCCATACTCGATAGCACCGCCACTACGAACAAAAACATTTTCCAAGCAGGCATCTTTTGCTGATTGCCGATCGTGGCCACTCGCACTGGAGTTCCCGGAAGCTTCGGGGCGGGGGCTGGCACGGGTATGGGTGCGGCCAGAGGTGTGTAGTCCGGCGGTGGCTGCGTGAGTCCCAAATCCGGCTGTGGGGATGGCTGTGGCTGTGGCTGTAACAGCGGATTGCCGGAGAGAGCGAGCAAAACCTCGCGAGCCGAGGAGTAACGCTGGTTTGGCTGCTGAGCGAGCATTTTATCCAGCACCAGGGACAAATTCGGAGATAGAGAACAGTGCGATCGCCAGTTCCAATTCAGCGTCTGACTGTCGAGCAATTCATGCGGTTCCTTCCCCGTCAGCAACACCAAAACCGTGGCCGCCAGAGCGTACAAATCGCTGTGCGGAGACACAATCCCCATCTGCATCTGTTCGACGGGAGCATAGCCGAGTTTGCCGATGCGAGTCGCGGGGGTGGGAGTGATGTTAGCTTCAGTTTCAGCAAATAGAGATTCTACGGTGGCGGCGATTTGTTTGACTCCGCCGAAGTCAATCAGCACGGGCATTCCGTCAGACAAGCGCAGAATTAGGTTGTCGGGGGAGATGTCGCGGTGAATCACTCCCAAGGAGTGAATGTATTCGAGGACTGGCAAAATTTGAATCAGCAGTTGATTGATTTCTGCTTCGATGAACCGCAAACCCTGACGCTTCCTGGCATCCAGCAGGAAGCGGTAATTTTGACCGGGTACGTAGTCTTGGACGAGAAATAGGTAGCCTCGATCGACTATACTGACGCGAAACATTTCGCGGAAGCGCGGAATTTGATTGTGTTGCAGTTTGTAGAGCACTCCGGCTTCGCGCTCGAAGAGTTCCTCGGATTTTTGTAAGGCGTAACTTCCTTGTACTTGGGGCGCAAATTCTTTTAAAACGCAGGGTTCGTTAAATCGGTGGGCATCTTCAGCGAGGTAGGTGCGTCCGAAGCCTCCGTGTCCCAATTCGCGGACTATGCGGTAGTGGTTATTGAGAGTTATGCCGGGATAGATAGGATTAGTCATCACTTATAGGTGGATTTTGTAAACTGTCACGACTCCTGTTTGCTCGGACTATAAGAAATATTATCCTTAATTGGTATTGAAGTTCGATCGACAAGTAGTTTTCCGCGGCTATGAGTTGGGAAAAGCATTGTGTTATTATATAATTAGGGTAACAGTTGATGGTTAAGCTTAGAATATGCCAGCAAAAGACATCTACCACAATAATGTCAGAACAGCCCTGGAAAAGGACGGGTGGACAATAACCAAAGATCCGCTACCATTAAAAATTGGCAAACGTACTCTCAGTGTCGATCTAGGTGCAGAAAAACTATTTGCCGCCGAAAAACAAGGTCGCAAAATTGCTGTAGAAGTCAAAAGTTTTGTGAGTGCTTCACCAGTTCATGACTTAGAACAAGCTGTTGGACAGTATATTGTTTACGAAGATATTCTACAGCGATCGGAACCTGAACGGATAATATATCTGGCAATCCGTGCAGAAGTTTATGCAGAAATTTTTTCTGAACCTATTGGGCAGATTTTGCTAGAAAACAAGAGATTTAAACTAATAGTTTTTGATTCATTAAAGGAGACAATTATCAGATGGATAGACTAGATGAATATCGCCAAATTGTTCGCAATGTTTTAGATAGTTATGCCCAGATTTCTTACGGACACGGAGAAATTAAAAGCAGCGTTATTGTCGATCGCGAACAAAACAATTTTTTACTGATGCACGATGGCTGGCAAGGGCCTAAAAGAATTCACGATTGTATCGTTCATGTGGAAATTATTGACGGAAAAATCTGGATTCAACAAGATGGTATAGAAACGGGAATTACCGCAGAACTTGTAGAATTAGGAGTGCCTAAAGACAAGATAGTTTTAGGGTTTCATCCGTATCACGTTCGGCAGCATACGGGATATGCGATCGCCTAAACCAGCTTACAATACAATAAAATTGGGCGTTGCTGAAACTAGCGAGTTTCGGAGGCAAATCATACTCCTTTCTCAGCAACGCCGAAATTTGTATCAAAAGCCCGATCGCGCATTTTGCATAAAAACGCGATCGAACACCAAACAATTAGTTTTAACTCTTAACAATTACCGCTTTATTTGCCATCAGCTTCTCTGAGCGCAGCCAGAATTTCCGGTCGTTTCATGCGCGCGTAGTTCCGCACTTTCCGGTCTTTGCCGATCGCCTTCAAGCGTCTCAGCGAAAGAGTATCGTAGTCTTCCTCGTCTTCCTGCTGTTGCTGCTGGGGCGGAAACGGCAATTCTAACTGCAACTGCGGTAGCTGAGGTTTCGACTGCGCCTTCGACTGCTTCTTAGCCTGGGTTTTTGGCTGCGCCTTCGACTGCTGTTTCGGCGGTGTCTCGGGCTGTATTTCTGAGTGCGTCGCAGCGGCTCCCAGTTGGCTGCGGAGCGTAGCAATTTGATTTTTTAGGTCATTTTCTACGTCTGCGATCGTGTCAGCCACAAACTGATTAATTATTTGGACAGTGCGATCTAATTTGATTGACAGCAATTTTTCCAGTTCATCCAACTGTCTCAACGCACCTTCAAGATTCATCTCCGAAATAACCTCCGATTTCGGAGAACTATTGCTGCCAGATTGTTCAATTTTTTTAGCCAATTTATCTACCTTTTCATGAAATGTTTTTTCAACTTGTTCTAGCAGATGCTTTATCTGTGTTATTTGATCGCGATCGAAGTTCTGCTCGGCTAGAGCTTTTACTTGTTTTTTTAGCAGGTCTTCATTCTTTTTAACAGATTGTTCTATTTGTTTTGTTAGACTCTCTACCTTTTTTTGAAATGATAGCTCAAATTGTTGCAGTAGAGTCTCAAGTTGTGCAGTTTTTTGAGTCGGCTGCGGAGCTAAATGTTCCATTTCTGCTTGAGCCGCAACTACCTCCTCGTCGGTCATTTCAAAAACCCAAGCCCACATTTGCTCAAGGCCGAGTTCTTTCGCAACAATACACCAATCTGAGCCGCAGACAACTTCGTATTCTTCTTCGTTGCTGTAAGCTTCAGTAGGACGTACAATTAAAGGAATTAAGTTGCTGCCTTGCTCGATGAGACTTCTCCTGAGAGCTTCGCGACGTTCGCGAGGGATTTCTCCCCCCTGAGTCTCTGGTACTGCAATTTGGGAAGTGTAAATTTGACTGTGACTAATTGGCTTAATCCGCAAATATTCTACTATTCGGTTTTGATCTTGCGATCGATCCATCTTCTTACAAGTCCCCTTTTGTCATTAAAATCAGGTGTTTGGGTAATTATATATATTTGCACTTTACAGCCTGGGTTTTAAGTGCCACAGGACTAACTCAAGAACTCTAATGATAGGGTGCGAGACAAACACCTTACTCAGACTTTGGTTAGTTAAAGGATTTGTTGGCCTGAGTCTCTAAATCTGGGAGAGATATCGGCGGCGTGCTGTACCTGTGCGGCTGGCTGTGGGGTGAGGGCCCGGGCGATCCTGCAACGAGGGCTTCGCTAACGGCAAAACTGACTGCAATTCCTACAAAAAATCGACTGTGATGAGTTTAACTGGCTGGGGGACACAAATTATACACTGCTTCACTCATCTTTACTTTTTTTGGCGATCGGGCGATCGCTACCGTGTTCAGGTTTAGCAGGAATTGCCAGTTGTGAGTATTTTTGCTCCTAGTCAATCACCTTTCAGAAATCCGGTTTTAACTCTTGTGGGGTGGGCTTCTAGCCCGCCCCCAAAAAAGCAATTGAGACGGCTCACAACTTATGAGTATTTTGCCAGTAATCAATAATTTTAATCATTGTTTTGTCGCCTAGCCCTTGAATACGTTCCACCACATTGGCAAATGACACAAACGGCTTCACATCTCGCTTTTCGTCGAGGATTCGTTGTATAATTTTATCGTTCACTAACTTAGTATATTCAAAATTCGCTTTCAGTTGAGCTGGATTTTGAGTATTCAGTGCGGCCAACAGCGACATTGGTTGAGAAGTTACCTGTTCAACTTCTGGTACCGCATCTACCAAACAGGGCTTTTCCGATGCAGACTCTGATTTCAACTCATTAATTCTGTTAGCCAACTGCGCTTCAATTAACAGAGGTAATTGTTGGGCAATTAGGTTTTCAATTTCTTGTATTCTCTCAGCCAATACCTTTTTTTCACGGGCGTGTTCAGCTTTCAATTCATGAATTTGAATTTCTAACCGGGCTTCAATATTTGTCACTCGCTGCTCTAAACTAGATGAGGCTTCTACAGTTTCAATTTCAACTGAAGCCTCAGTTATAAATGACTCTTTGGGAGTTTCAATTTCACCTAGATTCTCACTGATTGCGGTTTTTCTGAGGATTTCCAGTTGTTCGAGGAGAAGTGCTTCATTTTCTGGTTCCAGGATGAATGCTCCGATTGTCTCGCCCTTGAGAGGTTCAATTTCCCTGGCTCTCGCCGCGGCGTAGTATTCAAGGTTTCCGTCTACTATTTCGTAAGCATCCATACTGGTGCGGCGGACAATGATCGGATTAATCAAGCCTCCGGCGTCTAAAATAAGTCTAGCTAATTTATCTAAATCGCGATCGGCAAAATTGGAACGGGGAACTGCGGAGGTAATTCTTTTGACTGCAACCAGTGACGGAGATAATTTTTTCATAAGTTTTTACTGACCTATTTTTACCAAAACTTCTTCGGCTAGCATTTCAAATTCTTGGGATGAAGTGCAATCCGGTTTAAAATCTAGCACCGAAATCGGATCGGCGATTTCCATATTGCCCACGATTTTAAATAGTTCTGCACACTTTGCTAAATCCTCTCTCTCATAAATTACGCTGTCCATAATTTCCAGGCCGTAGCGTTTGGGAATAGCCTCCCTCCGCTTGGGCAAACTGTACTGTACAAACTTAGGATTGGGTGAGATTTTGCAAGGGAGGATGCCTAAAATTTCTAAAGGTTTTTTGCCGATTTGTTTTTTGAATCCATTAACTTTTTTAATAAAATCCTTGACATTAATCAATCCTTGATTGGCAAAAGGTTTTAAGTCAGAAGGAATAATTAAATAATCCGCAGCAATCAGGGCAACTCTGGCGAAAAAATTCAAAGATGGCGGCGTATCAATCAGTACAATATCGTACTTATCTTCTACTTCCGCTAGTTTTTGAATTAAAATCATGCGACTGTAATCTAGTTGATTTAGTTCCGTTTCATAGTACATTAAATCGATGTGGGAAGGAACTACATCGATTTTAGGATTGCAAAAATTAGACTCGCGGGCTACTTCGGCGATCGAGTAAAAATCCTCTGATTGCAAAACTTGAAGAATATTGCAATCTTTCAAATCATCTTGTTCTTCATCTTCAAATTTGACCAAACCAGTTGCAAAGGTTGTATTTGCCTGACTGTCTAAGTCGATGACTAGGACTCTTTTACCTTCCTTGCTCAGGGCTGCTGCTAAATTGACTACTGTTGTGGTTTTACCGACGCCGCCTTTGTTGTGGTAAACTGCTATTATTTTCATACTATTTTGCGGGGTTTGGGGAATGATTAAATCGGATGATTTAACTAAAATATCTTCAGGTATTTGTTCGGGGGATGAGACTTGAATGATTTCAGGTTCTGCGGTGGCGGGATTGTTTTGTTGTACCGATACTTCGGTAATTAACTCAGGAGTAACTAAATTAGTTTTACTATCTTCCAGTTCTAGATTATCTGGATTTATTACAAACTTTAAACTATCTCTGCCAATTAAAGCTATAATTTCATCAATTCTACTTTCAAGGTCTTGTCCGGCGCACTGAAATGCTAGCTGAATATCATCGCTCACTCTTGCATAAATTCTAATCTCTTTGCCGTTAGTTATGAGTCCGTAGCGGATGCTTAAACTTGTTAAGTAACGCTTCAGTTTCCGCCGATGGCGGTCTAGATTTTCCTTGGGATGTTTTGCCTCCATGACTAAACTCATGGGCGAGTCTGCATCGAACACTATGGGGATAACTTGGGTAGCAAATGAGAGGAAGTCTAGGCGAATATTCCCAAAGGCGATTTCTTGGTGCCAAGTGTCGGGGGTATAGCCGAGTTTTGGCAACAAATAACTGACAATGAGTTTGCTTTCTACTTCGCTTTCGTTGCGACAGTTATTGGGATTGAAAATCATGTTTCATGGGGAATTGGGAATTGGGAATTGGGAATTGGTAATGGGTAATTGGGAATTGGTGTCAACTTCATGTCAAATGTAATCTAATGTTTGACTATTAGCCCCGCTGATCCCCCCTAACCCCCCTTAAAAAGGGGGGGACAAGAGTAATTTCAAAGTCAACCCCTACTCCCCTTAAAAAGGGGGGACAGGCAATGCTCAAAGTCCCCCTTTTTAAGGGGGATTTAGGGGGATCTAGACTGCGCTAAAAGCAAGATTTATCAAAAATTCTAGCTAGGGATTGTGATATTAATAAAACCCGGTTTGTTTAACAAAACCGGGTTTTTAGGGGATTTATCGCGTTTCAAACTTATTTGGTTTGAGCGTGAAATTCCTCTAATGTTTGATAGCCACCAGCGGGGTTGTACAGGTGACAGTTGTCTGCAATCCGCTTCATTAAAGACCAAGAAAATTTGGTTTCATAGAGATGAGGTTGCCAGTTTTCCTTTAAGCTGCTGTGGGCTAGGCGCAAGTTGTACCAGGGTATAGCAGTTGAAAGGTGGTGGGGAACGTGCACGTTAATGTCGTGGCACAGAAACTCAACCCAGCGGGGATAGTCGCAGTGAACTGTTCCCGATAGTTGTGCTTGGGCTTCGTTCCATTCTTCTGGTGCTTTAAATGAAATGTCTGGCGCTGTGTGGTGAACAATGGTGAAGGTGCTCATCCAGAAGTGGTAAACCATCCAGGGCATCAACCAAAATTTGATGAATCCCCAAATGCCTGTGGTGGCTATTAAAGTCGGAAATACGATCGCAGCACCGATCAAAACCACAAAAACCGAAAACCGCACTTGTTCGCGTTGTTGACCTTCTTTGAAGCGCCACCACATAAAGTGTACTTTTGCCCAGTGGGCGATCGATCCAATCCACCACATTGGGCCGAAGATTAAACGATAAGCTATTTGTAATGCTTTGGGCGCGGCAGCGTAGCTTTCTGCTGTCATTGGTTGCCAAGCATTATCTTCACCAATTTTGTTGGTGTGCTTGTGGTGATAATTGTGTCCGTGACGCCATGCGTGAAACGGAAAAATTAACGGGAGAAATGCGAGATGTCCGACTAAATCGTTTACCCAGCGGCGGTTGGCAAATGACCGGTGTCCGCAGTCGTGGCCTATCACAAAAAAACCGGTTAATCCGGTACCTGTGAAAATCCACATCAGGGGCAGTAAATACCAAGGTGATACTGCTAGGCCAAAATAACCAACAGCAACTAGAAGAACGTTGACGATGACTTTTGTCCAAGCTTTGCGAGGGTTTTTGACAAATACTTCGCGCGGCAGGGTTTGGAGAATATCTTTGAGGCGCAGGTTGGAAGTGTCCCTTGCGGATGTCAAATTTAGTGGTTTTTCGATCGATGCTGTCATAAATTGATGTCTACTCTCCGTATGCCAAGTGGATGGCTTAACAAAATTAACGCAGTAAAATATCAGCTCGCTACTAACAATTAGCAGACGAGTTGAGCACTAGGCAAGCGCGTTTTCGCAAATGCTAGCAATCGCTAGCCGCGGATTAAATGGCTAGCGCTTTTGGTTAAAAAAAACACTGCGGTTAACAAAACTTTACTTTTTATACCACAGGGGCGGCACAATTAGCACGAGTTGTTACTGGTAATTGCCGTTGCCCACAGCAGAATTTTTGCCGATCGCAACTTGAGATCCAGCAACGGAGCGCTGCTGTTTGAGGGTTTGGACTTCCAGCAGCAAGGAGTCGATTTCTGCTTGCAGGTGCAGGAACTTAACTTGCTGATCGGCTTGGTAGGGGCACTTCACCGAATCTACTTTGCGCGCAAAACCCGTCGATAGCGTAGCAGAACTAGCGATTTCGGGATTGCTAGCCGTGACTTGAGGCCGAGAAAGAGTGGAGGAATTATTTGACATTAGTAATTGAGTAGACATATCTACACATTCACACCATTAAGTTACTTTAACCTGAACGGATCGTATCAAACATTAAATTAACCGATCGAGCTAAAATTAGTGTAAATTCTTTGCCAAAGCCTAGAAACCATTGACATCGTGACCCTGATTCTACCTGTAACTGACTCTGCTGCTAACTCCGCTGCCCGCGCAGCCTCGCCGAAACTTCACGGTTGGCCGGGCTTGATCGAAGCTTATCGCCCCTACCTGCCGGTGACTGAAACCACGCCGGTAGTGACACTCCAAGAAGGCAATACTCCATTGATTCCAGCACCTGCGATCGCCTCTCTCATCGGTAGAGATGTGCGCGTGCTGGTGAAATACGACGGCCTCAACCCCACTGGTAGTTTCAAAGACCGGGGGATGACAATGGCGATTTCCAAGGCGAAGGAAGCCGGCGCCAAAGCTGTAATTTGCGCCAGTACCGGCAATACTTCGGCAGCGGCAGCAGCCTACGCCAGACGCGGGGGGATGCGGGCTTTCGTGTTGATTCCCGAAGGTTATGTGGCTTTGGGCAAGTTGGCCCAAGCTTTGCTTTACGGTGCGGAAGTGATTTCGATTGTCGGTAATTTCGATCGGGCTTTAGAAATTGTCCGCTCCATGGCTGAAAATTATCCCGTAACTTTGGTCAACTCCGTCAACCCTTACCGCTTGGAAGGCCAAAAAACCGGCGCGTTTGAAGTGGTGGACGCCTTGGGCGACGCCCCCGACTGGCTCTGCATTCCCGTGGGAAATGCGGGAAACATCACAGCATACTGGATGGGTTTTTGTCAATACCACCAAGTGAATAAATGTTCGCGCCTACCGCGAATGATGGGATTCCAAGCAGCCGGAGCAGCACCGTTGGTAACAGGCAAACCGGTGGCGAACCCAGAAACCTTGGCGACGGCAATTCGGATCGGCAACCCCGCTAGCTGGAAACAGGCTGTTGCTGCTTCCGAAGCCAGCCGCGGCAGTTTTTCTGCTGTCACCGACGAAGAAATTCTCGACGCTTACCGCTTGTTAGCATCCGAAGAAGGGATTTTCTGCGAACCAGCTAGCGCTGCTTCTGTCGCCGGTTTGCTGAAGGTAAAAGACCAAGTTCCAACAGGAGCAACGGTGGTTTGTGTACTCACTGGTAATGGTTTGAAAGACCCAGATACGGCAATTAATCACAGCAAGAACAACTTTAAGCAAGGAATTGCTCCGAATTTGGATGCAGTAGCTGGCGCGATGGGATTTTAAGCAGAAGGAAGAGAGAAACGGCACGGATTTGAACACGGAGACACGGATGAATTTAACTGAGTTTTATTTCAGGAGATATGAATACTCTGTGTTCTCTTCTGTGTCTTTTCTTCTTCAGTCAAGCGGATGTCCTTGAGGGGAGCCAAATCCGTTACCGAACTTCATTCGGCTATAATAGGATTATCTGTCAAACACTCTTGAGAAAAAGTTATGTTACTAACCAAACCTCGTGCCGATCGAGTTGTTATGTATAATATCAGTTGGCAACAATTTGAGAACTTGCTCGCGGATCTCGGTGAAAGCCGTGCTGCTAGATTCGCCTATGACAATGGAACTTTAGAAATTATGACACCCTTACCCGAACATGAATACTACAAAGAAACGATCGGCGATACTGTTAAAGATATAGCAGAAGTGTTGGAGCAAGATTATGCAAGTTTAGGATCAACCACTTGGAAGCGAGAAATCCAAAAAGCTGGAGTAGAACCAGACAATTGTTTCTACTTCCAAAATGAGCCAAAAATTCGCGGCAAACTCCAGTTTAATTTGGAACAAGATCCGCCGCCGGATTTGGCTTTAGAAATAGACGTAACGAGTAAATCTCTCAGTCGTTTTCCCATTTATGCTCGGTTGGGTGTTCCTGAAATTTGGTGTTACGATTCGGGTGAACTCAAAATTTACCAACTGGAGGGGAAAGAATATATAGAGGTACAAACTAGCTCAATTTTTCCAAGTCTTCCGATACAAGAAATACCAGAATTAATCGAGCAAAATCGTTATTCTGGGCGGCTTTCTCTGCGTAAAGCCGTGCGAGCATGGGCGAGAGAAAAATCGGGAGAACTCTAAGATATTTTTCAATCAAATTTAGACTAATATCACGAGCCGATAAAACTTCTTAATATGCCCATTAGCTTAGCTACATTATTCAGGAAATATTCATTAGGATCGATTTCAACTACAGAATCAAATAATTTCATAAATTTCCAGTTATATCAAGATCCTCGGCGGTTGAAACCGCGTCTACACAAACGAAGTCCGCGCAACGCGAGACTAAGAAATAGGACAGGCAAGATGCCTGTTCCACTCTTAGTTAAAATTTCTTGTGGGGTGGGGGACAAGAGTCTTTTCAAAGTCCCCCTTCTTAAGGGGGATTTAGGGGGATCTAGACTCAACTACAAGCGACATTTCCTATGGTTTTGAGTCTGAAGTTGACACCAATAGCCGAATCTCTAGCCCCTAGACGCGACATTCTACATTTCCCCCTGAGAAATCCATGCACCCCAAAAATAGGGATGAGATAACAATTGATAATCGGGGTTAGCCTCAATAAACTCCTCTGAAATAACTTTTTTCTCGTTGATAAACTCAGCGAGAATATCACGATCAGGATCGTCACGAAATTGTTGTAACTCCCGAATCGTAATTGTGCGAATATAAGATTGAGCCTTTAATAAAGCTTCTCGCTTACCTAAACCCAGCTCAACATCACTTAAAAACCGATCCATCAACAACAGAGAAGGGCGGGTAGGAACTTCCCACAAACTCATAATTAAAGCCTTACATCCCGCCACCGCAAAGGCACGCCGCAGCCCAAAAACTCCCTCTCCTAATTGCACGTCTCCCAAGCCAGTTTTACAAGCAATTAAAATCGTTACTTCATTTTCCCATAAATCAATCCCGGCCACATCCTGAGCTAATAATAATCCTTTCCCCATTTTCTTTGCATCCTCTGGTAAAGTTTTCCCTTGTCGCGAAGTATTTGCCCCAGCAAAGGCTAAACCCGCACGAATCATGGCATTATTAGCCGGGGCCACGGCAAAGCGATCTAACGGGTTTTCGGTGAGGTTGAGTGAGGGACTTTCTGGTTCAAAATAGCCATGCGTGGCAATTAATAAAATGCGGGGACTTGCTGTTTGAGATAACAGGGTTTCTACCGCTTCATCGCCTAAATAGAGATTGGGAATGGCTAATTTTTTTGCAATACTTTTGGCTAGGGGTTCGGTTTCACGAAGGGGCTTAAAGTAATTGTCATGTGAATCTTGGGTTTCAGATGTCTCTTCACTAGGAGGATCGGGGTAGTCAAAATTAGGATTGGCAATAATTAAGGATTCGGAGGCGGTACGGTCTGTTTCAAGTTTCCATCTTAAAACATCTTTGCCACTACTGAGATAACTGATTTGATAATTATCCCTTAATAACTGTTGGCCGGTTTCATCGACGGGCAAAACGCCAAAGGGAATCAGGCTTAATTGGAAATCGGGGGCGATAAAAATGTTTTGGTAAGGTTGCAGAATCGAAAGGAGAGGTGTAAATATTTTTTCGCGTAGGGCGTTGGGATATTCGGGGTTATATTGATACTTCTTGAAAAGAGTACCCTTTTTATTGCCCTTTCCTTGTTTTGAAGGAGTTTTTAATTCTAAAACTTGACGCACTTTTTCAATTAACTCGTCAATGGGTTGGGCTTCACCTAATGAAATCATCTGCACCGCATCGGAATCTTCGGCGAGTAAAATAAATGCCCAATATTCGGCAGACTTCCAGTTTTTACCTTCGGGGGCTGTAAAATCATAGCGATCGAACCGCACATATTCCACTAATACGGCATTAGCGGGTAATTCCAACGCAACCGCCCGACGATCTACGGTTTGATGTTCCAGTTGAATTTCAGGAACTTGGGTGGCTAGTTCTTTTTCTAATTGTTGAGATTGTTGTTCTAATTCCGCAATATCTTTTTGATACTCTCCCAAACGAGTATGATAAACTTCTATGGGTTTTTCTATATCTGGAAGGGGAGGGTTATTGATGCGGTGATAGAGTTGTTCTTGCAGAGAACGGAGGCGATTAAACTCGGGTTTGAGGTGGGAATAGCGTTGACTGTGGATGGCAAAGTTAAACGCCGCTAGCGCCGCCGCCGTCATAGATTTGCGTTTGAGAACGACATCTAAGGCTTTTTGGACTTGTTCGGGAGAGTTGGAGAAATATTGAGAAACTAAGGAAAGGAAAGCATCAAAATTGACTCTACTATTTTTAATGGATTTTAGTCGCTCTTGTTCTGAACTAAAGGCAAAATTAAGACGAATCAACCGATCGTCCATTTCGATTGCTTCGTGCATTTTTTCAAATGCTGCTTTGGGCCGATGCATAGCTGCTAAAAGTAATCCCAAGTTATTGAGACTGAGTAACACATCAGGATGAGCGCCTGTAAATAGGCGTTGGTAAATCTCTAATGCCTGTTCGTAGAGAGGTTCTGCTTCCGGATAAAGTCCTTGGAAGTCGTAGAGTTCTGCCAAGTTATTGAGACTGGTTGCCACATCAGGATGGTCGCCTTTAAAGAGGCGTTGCCACATCTCTAACGCCTGTCTGTAGAGAGGTTCAGCATCCCGGTAGCGTCCTTGGGATCTGTAGAGTGATGCCAAGTTATTCAGACTTTTTGCTAAATCAGGATGGTCGTCAGAAAACAGGCGTTGCCACATCTCTAATGCCTGTTTGTAGAGAGGTTCAGCATCCCGGTAGCGTCCTTGGGATCTGTAGAGTTCTGCCAAGTTATTCAGACTG
>NZ_JAEQCB010000108.1:0-16788 GCF_020738785.1 Microcoleus sp. PH2017_05_CCC_O_A
GATTTGTGAAATGGTTGAACCAAAATTGGGACGTATTCTCGGCTTATAAAGCCAGTTTAGGCCTTGTTTGGGCTTAAAATTTGTTTAAGTCCCGCTAAGGCGATACGAAACGATTTGGCAGGGGCTCCCGTTGAGCAGGTGAAATTTTTGGCATATTCTACTTCAAATTCTGACCACGGAATTATTTTTGCCATGATTACCCAACGATTATTCTCTGATAATTGTCACGCGATCGTTAAGGTCAAAGTTGGACGGTGCTTTTGGGGCCCTAGTCAAGTTTTCGGTACATGAACGAAAGTGATGCTGTGCATGGCTTTTGACTAATTTTAGCTCATAGTCTTACACTTTATCCGCGCCGATCGCGAGTCAAAGTCTTTTCAGGTAAGGCTTTTAGGCTTATTCAGCAAGCCCTACATAACCTTCCTCGTTACAGATGTTTAAGCTGTTAGTCATTTAAATTTATTGCTTGAACCTCTTACAGCATGGGGTCTGAGCTACAAATAGTGCAGTTTGAATGTCGAACAGCTTAATGTAACTTTGGTGCTGTGTGAGAATTCATATAAAAATCAACAGGCTATACTATCTCAGCGAATTGCTGTCTAAAATAAAATCGATTTTCCTAGAGTCCTCAAAGAGCATTAGTTGAATATGAATTAATAATTTTGGAACCATATAAAGTCAAAGTATACACTTGGAAAGCTAATATGCAACAAGGTTTAATTTCATTAATCTTTTTTTAATTCGGCTTTCAAATAACAGGCAAACCATCCTGAAATACCAGCAATTTTCCCGGTTCTATTTGCGTCCAGACTTCGTTATCAGTGAGCGGGAAAGTGGCAATCACCGCGACGCGATCGTCCTCTTTGGTCAATTCCCGGAAATCCACAGTTACATCTTCATCGATCGAGTGCGCGCTGGCAAAAGGTGCTTGTCGCACAATATAATGCAGATTAGTAGAACAGTGTGCAAACAAGTGTTCTCCATCAGAAAGTAAATAGTTGAAAATTCCTTGAACGGCAAGATTTTTAGTAATTTCGTTGAGAACCACGTAAATTTCCGTCACAGTAGGTTTATTGTGAGGAAAACTTTCTCGCAGCTTTTCTAATATTAAACAAAAAGCTTTTTCGCTATCAGTCTTGCCGACTGGTTTGTAAATCCCGGCACTTTCAGGATTAAAGTTTTCCAGATTTCCATTGTGGGCAAATACCCAATACCGCCCCCAAAGTTCCCGAATAAAAGGGTGACAGTTTTCTAGAGCAATTTCCCCTTGAGTAGCTTTACGAATATGAGCAATGACGTTAGTTGAGTGAATGGGATAGCGACGCACTACTTCAGCAAGCGGAGAAGCAACCGCAGGTTTTGAGTCTATAAACAGGCGACATCCCAAGCCTTCAAAAAAAGCAATTCCCCAACCGTCTTGATGAATGTCTGTTCGACCACCTCTTGCAGAAAAACCTTCAAAAGAGAAGCAAATATCTGTTGGAACATTGCAGTTCATTCCCAGTAATTGGCACATAGCTTTTAAATCTCTGGAGTTTGGATGGATGCCGCAGCTATGGGCAGCTACAGATTTTTGATAATACCATTATAGTATGAAGTGATTTAGCGTTATAAAAAAAACATAATTAATTTGCTTTGTCAACCGTAAGAATACTTAGTTAGAGAAAAATCCGAGGCGCTAAAATTCAGTACCCTATCCCCGAGAGCAGTCTTGATTGTTCCGTTTGTGTTGCAAATATTTGCTGATGTGGGCTGGCGGGGTATCTATCCCTGCGCAATAGTAAAACAACTATCAACACACTGGCGATTCAGTTGCCACAAAAAGTCAGGTGATTTTAGATGCAAAAGTTGGAAATAACTTATTTTATCTGGTTTGGAGCTTGACGACTGTTACATTATTTTTTAAACTGGTATCAGTTATCACATTAACAGCATATTGATGACTATATCGTAATTTTCCATCAAATCAATCAGATTAATGCCAATGTGATCGATCTAATTAGGAATGCTAAAACACCCAAATATGACGAGATTGTGAGTTATTTTTGGCGACAAGTAGCAGGTATTTAATGTTAGCTACATTAACTACACTTCGGCAGAAATTTTCAGGTTTCTCCGGCGCAGTTCACTACTAATATCTTTAATTTCATAGCGTCATTTTTGATCGGGTCGTCTCGTTTTCACATATCTTCAATCAACAAGCACCAAGTATAACAACTGAAAATGCAAAATCTCAATCAAAAAGACGATCGCCCAAACCGACAAATTCTCACAGGCTTAATCCTCGGATGGGGATTGCAAGGACTATTTAGCCTTCCAGCATTAGCACAACCAAGTTTACCCGAATCTCCCGCTGCGATTGAAAACCAGGCTCAACGCACCCCAACTGCAATTTCCGTAATTGCAGTTGAGGCACCGGAGACAATCTTACCGGAAAATCAGCAATTTGTCGATCGGTCTATCCCACCATCCACACCCAGCTTACCCCAGTCTTCCCCTACTCCTGCAACTCTTGCTGAACCAGCCCCTACCGAAATTGCAGTTGACTCACTCCAGAAAATATTAGTCGAAAATCCTCAATCAGCCAATCAAAATCTCCCAGCCGATGCCAGTTTACTTGAATCTCCAACAACTATTGAAAACCAGAGTGAACCAATCTCAGAGGAAAGCACAGAACAAGTTACATCTGTCTCTCAACTCAGCGATGTAAAACCCACTGATTGGGCATTTCAAGCACTGCAATCCTTAGTAGAGAGATACGGTTGTATAGCTGGATATCCCGACAGTACCTTTCGTGGCAACCGCGCTTTAACCCGCTATGAATTTGCAGCCGGAGTCAATGCTTGTTTAGATAAAATTAGAGAATTAATTGACACAGGCAATGAAAACAGAGTCAAGCAAGAAGACTTGGTAAAAATTCAAAAACTGCAAGAAGAATTTGCAGCCGATATCGCCGTACTGCGAGGGCGCACCGACTTATTAGAAGCGCGAATAACAGAAGTAGAAGCCAATCAATTTTCGCCGACAGTCAAGCTATCAGGATTGACAATTGTGGGAATACAAGGTCGCAGTCCCAACCGTGCCGATCGCGCTCCTAGAGATGGCAAAAGAGATACGAAAGACCCCGGCACAAATATCAACACTATCGCTTTAAGTCAGTTATATTTAACGGCTCAATTCACTCCCCGCAGTAACTTATTCATCGGTCTTTTAAATCAGAGAGGAAAGACATCACCGCAATTAACCGAAGACGTAAACCTTGCTTACGATTTTGGCGAAAATTCTGCCCTTACCCTCAGCGATCTTAACTATCGCTTTCTGGTAGGCGATAAATTAGCAGTAATTGGAGGGACAGCAGGAGTTAACATGATTAGCGGTTTCCGAGGACCGAATCGAGCTGAAAGCGCCGCTTCTGGCCCGATTTCAACCTTCGCTCAAAGAAACCCTATTTTGAACATCGGTCTCGGTCAAGGCGGCGCGGGAATTGACTGGCAATTTGCCAAAAGAGCGAGTTTGCAAGCTGTTTATTCTACTACGGTTCCCGGCTTTTTTGTCAGTTCTAACGGGCCTAGCGGACACAATACACTGGGATTGCAATTAACTCTCACTCTCGCCGATCCACTAGATATTACTGTTTATTATGTCAACGACTATTCGCCTAACGGCAATTTGCTTGGTTTGGCGGGAGACAGTCAATTAACTGCTGTTAATCCCAGTACCAGCAAATCAGCATCCCTCCAAACGAATGCTGTGGGAGCAACTGTAAATTGGCGGGTTTCTTCGCGTATTTCCTTGGGAGGTTGGGCTGGTTATACTAATTCTCGGATTCCGGGTAAATCTGGGAGTGTGGCAACTACAAATTATATGGTGTTTGTGAATTTTCCAGATTTATTTGGCACTGGAAATTTGGGGGGGATTTATATCGGGCAACCTCCTAAAATTGTTAGCAGTAATTTACCGACAGGCAACAATATTCCCGATTTTTTAGATACGGGTTTAGGGGGCAAAGGCGGCCAACCGGGAACGACTACTCATGTAGAGATGTTCTACCGCTGGCAGGTGAGCGATAATATCAGCGTTACTCCAGGAGTAATGGTGATTTTTCAACCAGATCACACTCGCAATAGCGATCCGATTACGGTGGGTGTCTTGAGAACTTCGTTCTCTTTTTGATTTTGTTTGTAGTGGGGACTTCAGTCCTCATAAAAGTCAGACGACTAAAGTCCTCACTATAAACTTATAACGGTTATTTTAAAATAATTAATATTAGTTATCAGTCAGCTCGCGCCAGGACTTAAACTTTTTTGCGGGAATCCCGAATTATTGCAACAAATACAAGTTTTGAACCTCAATCAGTTTTCGCTTTCTGACGCGGATTAAAACGCCGAGGAAGATGTCTTAATCTTTTTTCTAAGTACAAACACATGAGCTTTACTAAAACTTCACATTTTTGGGACTAATATCGTCATTCAATCTTTATTTTGTAGATAAAAATACTGAATTACTTGTAAAAAAAAGATCCGCACAAACACTCTAGGAATTATTTTTAAATTCAATTAATATCTTAACATATCTTCGATAGTTCCTGAAGTTAGGATTTAAAAAAACATGATTAAATCAAATGGCTATTTTTTGGCTCTGGGCTTGGCAGCAATTTCGGCTCTGACAGCCTGTCCTTGTCAAGCACAAACGGCTGTTGAATCAAATATAAATTTAACGGGAGATAAGAATATAACAACCACTAACCAGCAGAATGGTGCTAACACTTCTACTGGCGATCGCTCAAAAACTATTAGCACTTCTAAATCTTTTGTGGTTTCAGAGACTAATACCGTAACCGTTCAACCTAGTGCGACGGCGGCGGCTCCGGAAAATCGAACTGTACGCAGCAATCCCTTGGGATGTCGATTTTTTAATACTCCTTCAATGCAGCAATAAATACCGCAGATATCGGAAAAAGAGAAGATCGTGGCCGAAGAGAGGGCGATGCTTTCTGAGGATTGCTCTCTATTTGCTTAATTAACTTCATTTTTAATTCAACTTTCTGGGGGAAAGTCAGAAAACTGTTTGATATTCTTCAAAATTATTTGAGGCTTGCTTTTGTACTGTTCAACCTTGCCGCTGATATACACGTAACCGCGTCCTTGACCTGCATAACGCTTTTCAATCAACCGCTTCAAAGGAGCCATTTCATAAGTTTCGGCATCGGGTATCCACAAATCTAATTTATGATAAACTGAACCTGCATAAATCAGGGCATTGCCGCCGATCCATTTATTAATTCCTGCCTGCAAGTCGCAGAAAATAGTAATAGATTTAGCTTTCTCGGAAGCTGCTAAAATTTTTGGGTAGTGCAATCTCACAGAAAGTGCTCCGTCCCTTGCTTCCGACAATCGAAACTCTTCAACAATCGAGCCTCGCATCGACCACCAAGGCAGCAAATTAGCATAGTTGCGAGAGGGAATCTTGGCATTGGTAATCGGATCCCAAATCATCAGATTGTAAGCTTTGGCTGCCGATTCTGCCTCGGTCATTTGTCGGTGATACAATCTCGATCGCCCGTATTTCATAAAGTAGGGACTCCAGCCTTCTTTAATCAGTTTTAGATTGTAATTTTCTCCATCTTTATGTACGTAACATAAGAGGCGCCCGTAGTTGTCACGGTGTTTTTCTAGAGCAATTTCAACCGGATCGTCTGTATCAAATTCAATGTCAATTTTAGCAAGCCCACCATTTGCTGTAGCGAAGTATTGTTTAGCCATTTCCGAAGCTGCTTTCCCTGCGGCAGTTACAGGCTTTGAAGTGTTAGAGTAACTTTCTTCTGTATCGACGCAAATCAGCCGCAGAGACTCGGTTTTGCCGTTGAGAGCAACTTTGACAGTATCGCCATCAACTACTTGAGTTATTTGCAGGTTCGGAATTCTAGTTGCCATATTTCGCACCCTGTTAAACTTGAGATTTGATTCACATATTGGGTTAATTGTACATGAGTTTGCTGCTGAATGCAATAAATGTACCGTTGCAACTACCAGGAGAAAGAGTAATGGCTGTTCTAGAGTATGTAAAACCCGGTGTAAAAACTGGTCAAATTATGCTGGCGGTCGATCTAAAATTATATACAGCCGCAGATAAAGGCAGATGAACGCAGATCAAAACACATCTGCGTTCATTTGTGTTCATCTGCGTTCATCTGCGGTTACAAAATACCCCTAAGAATCAGCCCGCAACTTATCCAAAACTGTCCGATCTTCCAAGGTCGAAGTATCCCCAGAAACCTCTTCTCCAGCGGCCAAAGAACGCAACAAACGCCGCATAATCTTTCCGCTGCGAGTTTTCGGCAAAGCATCGGTAAATCGAATTTCGCCGGGACGGGCGATCGCGCGTAAATCAACCAAGGCGATCAATCGGGGTAAAGCGAGTTATCTTCAACTTTTAAATTCCTAATCTGTTCGCGAATCACATCGGTTTTTGTTCTACCGCTGTTCGCGCAATAAGCTTCTAGCCGAAGCATTTCTACTTCAGGGAGTCGGATGGTTAGAACTTTAACGTTTTTACTCATACTGCAATTATACTGAAAAATGCAGTACAATCATAGCAGAGAAATGCGCCTTGGCACAATGTTACCGCACCATGCCAAGACGACTTCCCCGAAGTTGAACGTCCAACAAAGGAGCAATTTAATTATGATTCAAGATCCAGAAAAAGAACCAGAACGTTGGGATGAGCCGATTTTAGCGGATAACCCCAACCAAGCGAAACAGGAGTGCCAAAAACGAGCCGATCGCTACCGGGTTGAATTAGAATCTGTAACTCAACCCCGAAAAGTCGAAAATCGCCCTCAAGTGTACCGTTGCAACTACAAGGAGAAAGAATAATGGCTGTTTTGGAGTGTGTAAAACCTGGTGCTAAACTCGGTCAAATTATTCTGGCCGTCGATTTAACTGTTGCTGGTGCAGTCGATCGCATTTTAGCAAAAATTCAAGACTTAGGATATGACCCAGAAATCCGTCATGTCAACTATCCGTCTGGAGTTCACGTCTTAGCAATTCTCAAAGACGAACAGCATTCAGAAGCAGTCGATGATGACTACTTGCTAGAAGATTGGCTGCAAGTAAGGTCGGAAATTAACAGCGATGCCGTTCATTTGTGGCGAGGTAAATAAGCGAATTAACAATTAAACCGCAGATGAACACAAATGTAATTATATCAGTCTTCA
Organism: Microcoleus sp. PH2017_05_CCC_O_A; assembly: GCF_020738785.1. Classification (NCBI taxonomy): domain Bacteria; kingdom Bacillati; phylum Cyanobacteriota; class Cyanophyceae; order Oscillatoriales; family Microcoleaceae; genus Microcoleus; species Microcoleus sp. PH2017_05_CCC_O_A. The sequence goes on from NZ_JAEQCB010000108.1 coordinate 7,217, forward strand.
TCTGCGGTTACAAAATACCCCTAGGAATCAGCCCGCAACTTATCCAACACCGTCCGATCTTCCAAAGTAGAAGTATCCCCTGTCACCTCCAAACCAGCAGCTAAAGAACGCAGCAAACGCCGCATAATCTTTCCGCTGCGAGTTTTCGGCAAAGCATCGGTAAATCGAATTTCGCCGGGACGGGCGATCGCCCCAATTTCCTTCACAACGTGCTGCTTCAATTCCTTAATCAATTCATCACTAGGCTGCTGAGTATTTTGCAACGTCACAAACGCCACAATTTCCTCACCCTTAATCTCATCCGGTTTCCCCACAACCGCAGCTTCCGCCACCGCTGGATGAGACACCAAAGCCGATTCAACTTCCATCGTACCGAGTCGGTGTCCGGCGACATTAATCACGTCGTCAACGCGGCCCATTACCCAGAAATAACCGTCTTTATCTTTGTGCGCGCCGTCCCCCGCAAAGTACACGAATTGGCCATCTTTTGGGTGCAAATATTCCCAATAAGTGCGGCGGAAGCGATCGGGATCGTTGTAAAGTGTACGCATCATTCCCGGCCAAGGATGTTTGACTACTAAATAACCGCCGCTTTGATTAGTTACTGGTTCGCCATCTTGGTCAACGATATCGGCAACAATTCCGGGGAACGGAAGGGTTGCAGAACCGGGTTTTGTGGGGATTGCACCGGGCAAAGCGGTAATCATAATTCCCCCGGTTTCTGTTTGCCACCAAGTATCGACTATCGGACAATTCGAGTTGCCAATTACGCGCTGATACCACATCCAAGCTTCAGGATTGATCGGTTCGCCGACGGTTCCTAACAATCGTAAAGATGATAAATCTCTGGCATTCGGCAACTCTTCGCCCATCTTCATAAAGGTGCGAATTGCTGTTGGTGCGGTGTAGAAAACAGTGACGCCGTATTTTTCGATTACATCCCAAAAACAACCGGGATTCGATGCGCGCGGAGCACCTTCGTACATGACAGTTGTTGCACCGTTGGAAAGGGGGCCGTAGACTATGTAACTGTGCCCTGTAATCCAACCTACGTCGGCGGTGCACCAGTAGATATCGGTGTCTTGGAGGTCGAATATCCACTTGGTTGTCATGTGGGTGTAAAGGTTGTAGCCGCCTGTGGTGTGGACGACTCCTTTCGGTTTGCCGGTACTTCCTGAAGTGTAGAGAATGAATAGCATATCTTCGCTATCCATCGGTTCGGCGGGACAATCTGCGGAGGCGTTTTTTTGCAATTCGTGCCACCAGCGATCGCGCCCTGGTTCCATTTGCACTTCTTGTTTGGTACGCTGGACGACGAGAACGTTGGTAACACTGGGTGCAGCGTTGTTGGCGAGGGCTTTGTCTACTTGTACTTTGAGGCCGACTGCTGCGTCTTTGCGGAAGCCTCCGTCTGCGGTGATGACGAGTTTTGCTTGGCCGTCGTTGAGGCGATCGCGCAAAGCTTCTGCACTAAATCCGCCAAAGACGACGCTGTGTACTGCACCGATTCTGGCACAGGCTAACATGGCGATCGCAGCTTCGGGAATCATGGGCATATAAATGCCGACGCGATCGCCCTTTTGGACACCCAATTCTTTGATGACGTTGGCCATTTGGCAGACTTCGCGGTGGAGTTGGGCGTAAGTCAGGGTGCGGGAGTCGCCCGGTTCGCCTTCCCAAATCAGGGCGGCTTTGTTTTTGCGCCAGGTAGTTAAATGTCTGTCCAGACAATTGTAAGAAATGTTAATTTTACCGTTGACAAACCATTTAGCAAAGGGCGGCTGCCAGTCGAGCACGGTATCCCAGTTTTGAAACCAGTCTAATTCTTGGGTAGCGAGTTCGGCCCAGAATGCTTGGGGGTCAGCTTTGGCTTTGTCGTAGAGGGCTTGGTACTCTTCTAGGCTTTTGATGTGAGCTTTTTGGGAGAATTCAGCAGGCGGCTGAAACAGGCGTTTTTCTTGGAGGATTGATTCGATCGTATCTTGTGACATCGCTGTTAGTTTTTAGTTAACTTACTCTTTTTAGCTATTTTGTGCATAAGTTGGGGTAAAAGTATGTTTATTTTCCTTAAGACTTTGAATACTTGTGTAAAAATCGGGATCGATTACCGATTACCAATTACCTAATTTTCATCAAAGAGATACTGAATGGGCATCAGTTTTGATCCGGGCATTTTTTTATGCTTTGAATTTGCGGAGTTTTGCTATTTCTATGAAAATGCTTTTATAATATAGTTGAATGGATCAGCGATCGCACAAAAGCCATGACTCAAAATTTAGAAGCAAGCCAACTTTCGTTAAATGACGTTCGCCACCTTCTCAAACTCGAAGAGTTAGAAGGAGAAGGCTTCACTGATTTTTTCTCTCTGGAACCGCTGACAGAATCAGAACAGCAGGAACTATTGAAACTTAGAAATGACTTTCGACGATACCTATCCGCCGGAAAAGTTTCAGAAGAACTCGTTAAGTTTTTAGTGCTTTCACCTTTGATGAGATTAACAGGATTTTTTGATATTCCGATCGTACTGACAATGGAGGATAGCATACCCATTGAAGTTGAAGATAAGGATACTTTAATTAAAGGCCGGTTGGATATTTTAGCAGTAAATCAGCCGGATGCGGAGATAGGGGCGACACCGTTTTGGATTTTGGTAGTGGAGGCGAAAAATAGTGCGATCGCCCCTTTAGCCGGTTTGCCACAATTGCTGACTTATACTTATAAGAGTTTGCAGCAGCAATCGTCTGTTTGGGGATTGACTACGAATGGGGAAAGTTATCGGTTTGTGAGGGTGACGCGGGGGAATCCTTGTACTTATCAGATTTTACCGGAATTGAATTTGATTGACAGGGAGCGATCGCTCTTGTTAGCGCAAGTGTTGAAAGCGATTTGCAAGTTGCAGAATGTGCAGTTGCAGTTGGCTTAAAAAGGGCGATCTGACTCTTCTTGCACCATATAATATGGTTGACTGGATTAGCCGATCGCTCAACACACCCTGACCCTACAATCGAAAAGGGGCGGACTTATCCAATATATCCATAGGTCATTAACAATGCAAAAAAATACACTAATAAAAACAAAAAGCAGCCGATTCCTCCTATCGATGAACCTAAAAAAATAATCGATTTATGCAAATCTGGCTTGAGCTGCCTGAATTTACCATATAAACATTTAAACACATTAATACTACTAGAAATCGATAACATGAAAAGCAGTATTTGCAGTAGAATTCCATTCGCTATTCCATCACCTAGGATTCGAGGACTGGCGATCGATCGAACCCATACTTTATTTTTTATTGCGTTTTGTTCTTCCTGACTTAACTGTAAGCCTTTAATTGCAATTAAATCGTTTGCTGAGGCTATAGTGCGCCAGCAAGGAACAATTTGTTTGCCGTATGTTGCCTGACAGTCATCATATGATGTAGCTTTAACTACTAACGGTAGGCGATCGATGTTAATCTCACAACGTAATGAACCTGTATCGGAACACTCTAGCACATAGCCTGGAATGGTAATAGATGCTCGATCTTCTTGATTAATTACGACCTGCAAAAGTTCATTAAAAGACCGATCGCGAATTAACAAAATGGAGATAATAAACACAATAGCAAAATTGAGAACCAGGTATTTTTTTCGATTCATATGATTTTTATCCAAGTATTGCAGAATGTGCAGTTGGCGTAAAAAGGGCGATCGCGCGCGGAGTCAGAAACCGGGTTTCTTTGCAAAATCTCGTGAGGATGCGTAAATTATCGCAGAAACCCGGTTTCTTGCATTAGGGGCGATCGCAGAAAACATCATTTTGACGGTGGAATTGTGCGATCGATCGCAGGAATTGCCGGTTGTTGGGTATTGGGAGGGGCGATCGACGGTGTTGCTAAGGGAATTAGGGCAGGAATTACGGCGATCGCGATCGGTACTACAACTTCCTGGATCAACCACTTGATGTTTGAATTGTCAGATTTTTTCACTGGATTTACCTTTTTAGCTAATTTAGTCTTGTCCGAATTATGTTTTTCTAGTTTCATGGTTTTAAGTTTCATAGGACTTACGCACGGGTGGCCAGAAACCGGGTTTTTGCGGGAATATTTCGTTACAGCGCATCAACTGCGAAAAACCCGGTTTCTTTGGTTTTGATGCGTAACTTTAGAATATCTGGCTTTTCTGTGTTCGCGGGCGATCGTTAATTTAGACTCACAAATTAGTTGCTAGGTAAAAAAATGGAGAGATTGTGAGTTGGGCTTGAATAATTTGTGAAAGAGGTTGTGAAAAAAAACTCACAAATCACTTTCGACTTATAAAATTGTGAAAACTCACCAGAAATTGACAGGACGACTACGCTAAAGCTCTGATTTATGCTACTTTAAGAGAAAGAAGCGCGATCGAGGTTGAGGTGGTATGGAGAAGATGACTAAACAGGAGTTTGAGGTGATCTATAAAAATATTACTTCTACACAGCATTCAGTGCTAGAGATGTTTTTGAAAGGTCGATTGGATCCAGAAATTTCTGAAGTTTTATATAAAGATCGAACGGCGGTTTCTTCCAATATATCAAAGATTTGCAAATTGTTTGGGGTGGAAAATAAACCGGGTGCATATACGCAACGTGATGATTTGATTGAATTATTTATAGAATACAAACAGGACTTAGTTTGTAAAGAGTTATTAGAAAAATTTGGGGCAAGAGCCAGTGAACCTCGAAAAATATTAGAAGTTCCAGAAGGGTTAGTACCCTTAAATTCTGATTTTTATATAGAGCGTTCCAGAATGGAAGCTGACTGTTATCAGCAGATTTTAAGGCCGGGGTCAATGATTCGCATTAAAGCTCCCAAATTAATGGGAAAAACTTCTCTATTAAATCGCATCATAAAAAACGCACAAACAAATGAGTATCGGTTAGTACGTTTAGATTTTAGAGATGCTGAAGAAGACATATTGAAGAACACAAATAAATTTTTTGAATGGTTTTGCTTCAATATCAGCGATCAGCTAAAACTAGAATGTAATATCGATTTGCAGGGGCGCGGAGGCATTCTCGTAAACTGCAAAAAATACTTTCAAACTGAAGTTTTAGAAGCTATAAATTGTCCTTTGGTCTTGGCTTTAGAAGAAATCGACTGTATTTTTCATTATGAGAAAACTGCCCAAGAATTTCTGAAGATGTTACGAAGCTGGTTTGAAGAAACTAAGAAAACTGACATTTGGAAAAACTTGCGAATGGTGCTGCTTCATTCTACAAATGTTTACGTGGAATTACCTCATAATCAATCACCCTTTAATGTCGGTTTTTCAGTAGAGTTGACTGAATTTAACCAGCCAAATATTCTAGATTTAGCCCGCCGCCATCAATTATCCTGGGGAACTGATGAAGTGATAGCATTGATGGCAATAGTTGGTGGTTATCCTTATCTAGTACGCAAGGCACTGTATCATTTGCATGATTCCAATCTATCTTTAGCAGAAGTTTTGCACAATGCAGCTACAGACGTGGGAATTTACGGCGAGCATTTGTATCGTCACTGGACGGATTTGCAAAAATATTCTGAGCTCAAACTGGCTCTTAAACAAGTTGTATTTGCAGACAGTTCGGTAAAATTAGAACAGGTGCTAGAATTTAAGTTACTGAGTACGGGTTTAGTCAAGCGGCATCAGCATGGTATCACTTCTAGCTGTCGGTTATATCGGGATTATTTTGCCGAGAAATTTCGAGATTAGAGTCGGGAGTAAAACCAGATTATGACGGTTTATCAATATCAAGTTGGTGGTTCTTTAGAGTACGAACATCCTACCTATGTTAAGCGTCTTGCAGACAGTGAACTTTATGCAAGTTTGATAGCAGGAGAATTTTGTTATGTGTTGAACTCCAGGCAAATGGGCAAGTCTAGCTTGCAAGTACAAACGATGAAACGTTTGCGCGAAAAAGCAGGCTTTAAATGTATTGCGATCGATTTAACAGATATCGGTAGCGAAACTTCAGACTACTGGTATTTTGGGATTATTTCTGAGTTGGTTCGAGGTGGCACACTCTCCAGAAAGGTGGATGCTGATAGTTGGTGGCAGCAGCGACAATTGCTGTCGCCGTCTCAGCGATTGAGTCAGTTTATTGAAGATGTTTTATTGACTGAGATTTCGCAAAATATTGTTATTTTTATTGATGAAATTGATTCGATTTTAAATCTAAGCTGGAAAGATGATTTTTTTCTATTGATTCGGGCTTGCTATAACAAAAGAGCGATTAATTCTGAATATAAGCGCCTTACCTTTTGTCTTTTGGGAGTTGCGACGCCAGCAGATTTGATTCGCGATAAAGACCGAACACCTTTTAATATTGGCAAGGCTATTGATTTAACAGGCTTTACTTTTGATGAAGCTAAACCTGCTTTAATCCCTGGCTTAATGGGAGAGCGATCGCAGGAGATATCGGAGGAGATATTAGCTGAGGTTTTTCAGTGGACAAACGGGCAACCTTTTTTGATGCAAAAGCTGTGCCAACTGATGGTCTATAAATCTGCAAGTCGGACTGCTGATGTGGAAGCTTTAGTAAAAAAGTATGTCATTGACAATTGGGAAGCGAATGACGAACAAGAACATTTTAAGACTATTAGGCGTCGCTTGCTGCTTGACTATCAAGACCGCACGGCGCTACTGCTCGGTATTTATCAGCAAATACTGACGGACGCGGATCGGAAAATCTGTGCTGATAATAGTCTCGATCAAAGAAGGTTACAACTCTCAGGATTAGTCGTCAAACGCAACGGATATCTACAAGTTTATAATCCCATATACGCCGCAATTTTCAACCTCCATTGGGTACGGCAAGAATTAGCGAAACTCCGCCCCTACCAGGAAAACTTCGCCGCTTGGATCGCCTCAAAACGTGAAGATACTTCGCGATTGTTACACGGCAAAGCGTTGGATGATGCGTTGCAGTGGAAAGTGGGGAAACGTCTAAGCGATGAGGATAATGATTTTTTAGATGCCAGTCGAGATGATGAACGTCGAGAACTAAGGACATCTAATAAATTCTTAAAAGAAGTTCGCAGACAAGTCAGAGAAGTTATTGAAGTTGAAGAAGCTGGACGCAATGCCTTAGACCTTTTTCAGTCGGATGGAAAGCAAATAGCAGCCTTGCGGGCCGCTATCAAAGCAGGAGAAGATTTAAAGAAGTGGATACCAGATAATCCCCCGCTTTCTGAATATCCCACAATTACTCCTCTGTTAGCTTTGCAAGTAATTCTTGCTAAAATCCGCCTTCGGCATCAGTTTATTGGACATAATGACTCGGTAACAAGCGTTTGTTTTAGCCGGACAGGAGATGCGATAGCCACTGCATCAGATGACGGCATGGCTAAATTGTGGGACTTGCAAGGTCGCTGTTTTATGACTTTTACCGGACATAATGGCAGTGTAAATAGTGTGACTTTTAGTCCGAATAGAGATGCGATCGCCACGGCATCATCTGACAGAATGGCTAAATTGTGGGACTTACAGGGCAACTCCTTGAAGACTTTTATAGGACATACAGACTACGTAATAAGCATCAGTTTTAGCCCGATCGGGGATATGATCGCCACAGCTTCAAGAGACCACAATGTCAAATTGTGGGATTTTAAAGGTCTCTGCTTGATGACTTTTAGTGGACATAATGACTCGGTAAATAGTGTCAATTTTAGCCCCAGAGGAGATGTGATCGCTACTTCTTCAAGAGACGGCACAGCTAAATTATGGGATTTGCAGGGCAACTGCTTAGTAACATTCACCAAACATAGTCAATCAGTAACAAGCGTTAGTTTTAGTCCGCTAGGAGGGGTAATCGCCACTACCTCAAGAGACAATACCGCTAAATTATGGGATTTGCAGGGTAAGTGCTTGGTAACATTCATCGGACATAACGACAGGGTAACAAGTGTCAGTTTTAGCCCCACAGGAGATAAGATCGCCACTGCCTCAAATGATGACACAGCCAAATTATGGGATTTGCAGGGCAACTGCTTGGCGACTTTCACTGGACACAATAACTCGGTAACAAGTATCAATTTTAGACCCACAGGAGATGCGATTGCTACTGGCTCAAATGACGGCACGGCTAAATTATGGGATTTGCAGGGTAATTGCTTAATTAATTTCGCTGGATATAATTACAGAATGAATAGTGTCGGTTTTCATAGCACTCAAGATACATTTGCCATGCCCTCAAGTGACAAGACCACCACATTGTCGGACTTGCAGGGCGGGCCTTTAGTTACTTTCCCTGGCAATAATCACTCGATAAATTGTGTCTGTTTTAGTCAGACCCAAGATCTACTGGCTACTGCCTCCAGAAACGGTATGACAAAATTGTGGGACTTACAAGGCAACTGTTTGGTGACTTTCCTCGGAGATAATTACTCGGTAAATTGCATCTGTTTTAGTCCAACTCAAAATGCGATTGCCACTGCCTCAGATGACAAAATCGGTAAATTGTGGGACTTACAGGGCAACTGCTTGGTGACTTTTACCGGACATTATCACTGGATAAATAGTGTCAGTTTTAGCCCCACAAGAGATGCGCTCGCTACTGCTTCCGTTGACAACACCGCTAAATTGTGGGACTTGCAGGGCAACTGCTTGGTAACATTCACCGGGCATAATAAATCGGTAAACAGTGTCTGTTTTAGCTTGAAAGGAGATGCGGTCGCTACTGCTTCATCTGACAAAACCGCAAAATTGTGGGATTTGCATGGCAACTGTTTGATGACTTTCACCGGACATAATTACTTTGTAAATAGTGTTAGTTTTAGCCCGAATGGAGATGCGATTGCTACTGCCTCATCTGACAAAACAGCCAAATTATGGGACTTGCAGGGCAACTGCTTGGTAACATTCACCGGACATAATGACAGGGTAAACAGTGTTTGTTTTAGCCCCACAGGAGATAAGATCGCCACTGCCTCAAGAGATGGCACTGCCAAATTGTGGGACTTGCAGGGAAATTTACTGGCCGACTTTAGTGGCTATCAGGGAAATTTGCTCAAAGGTGAGGCAGATTTTGTGGAATTGAAAAGTCCGATTAATAGTGTTTGTTTTAGTCGGGATGGGAAGTTTTTAATAACGGGTTCCCAGGATGGAAACGTGCGGTTTTGGCCCGTGGAAAGTTTGGATGAGTTGTTGGCGAGGGGGAGGGAATGGCTGGGTGAGAAATTTTAACCACTGATGCAAGCAGATGGTTTTGATTCTTATTTCTCACTTGTTAAAACTGTTGTTAACTTCACCAACTTATCCAGCGTATCCTGGGCAGATACTCGCAATTGAACCTCACCAATATCAAATCGAGGATCTTCAATCAAATCCGGGTTACTGCAATAAGCATCAACATCGGCAAACAATTTGTCTAAAATCTGAAATTCTCTTCCTGGCTGGAGATTATTGTCACTCTTAAACAGTTGTAGAAACCGCTGTTCAAACTCATCAGCGCTAATTTTACTACCTGCAAATTCTTCTAATAACTTGATGTACTTATCCATATTTATCCACCTCCAATATCTCCAGTCGCACTTAATTCAGCAATTTGGGCAGAATTCAGTTTCCAGCCGC
>NZ_JAEQCB010000109.1:0-17059 GCF_020738785.1 Microcoleus sp. PH2017_05_CCC_O_A
TGTAAGGCTAACACTGCATAATTTCAGCCCAAAAGCGTTTGGCTTCCAAGTTTTCACAACTGATAAAAAAATCCGACCCACATCTGCGGAATGTGGGTTGTAAAATCTGTGAGGACTTTAGTCCTCGGGGTGCATCTGGCGCAAGGAAGAGGGCGAAGCATGACCGCATATAAGTTATTAGTTATCATCTCCTATTGTCTGCGGTCATGCTTCGCCCCTACCGATATATTCGACTTGCGTGAGAGGCACCCACTCCTCGGAAAAAGCAGGACTGAAGTCCTCACTACAAACCTTATACAATCTGTTCGTAGTGAGGACTTTTGTTCTCGGAAAAAGCAGGACTGAAGTCCTCACTACAAACCTTGTAAAATCTGTTCGTAGTGAGGACTTTTGTTCTCGGAAAAAGCAGGACTGAAGTCCTCACTACAAACCTGTTTTTTAGCCCGTATTCCGCATCCCGGCGGCAATACCATTAATCGTCAGCAGAGCTCCCCGCAACAACTCACCCTTGCTGTAACGCGAGTGAATCACACCGGGTACTCCGCCAGTACCATGTTGCCGCAATCGCTTCAGCAGTGAAACCTGCAACAAACCCAAAGGCACAATTGTGGCATTTCGTAATTGCACAGAACGCTGAAGCGATGGATCTCCATCCAACAAACTCTGGTGTCCGGTAATAGTTAAAACCAAATTACGAATCAAGTAGAATTCGGCAGCAATTTGCTCGAATAAAGCCTTAAATCGCTCTCTGTCTGCCGGTAACGCCAACTCCCGCACGTAGTGTTCTGCAATCTGCAAATCCACCTTCGATAATGTCATTTCTACCTTGGAAATTACCATTCTAAAAAACGGCCATTTCAAGTAAAAATACTGCAAAAGTTTCATGTGTTCTTCCGGTTCTTCCAGCAAATACTCTTGTAAAGCTGTGCCGACACCATACCAAGAAGGCAGCAAAAAGCGGCTTTGAGTCCAGCTAAACACCCACGGAATTGCTCGCAAACCGCTGATGTCTTTCTTCCCGCCGCGACGGGCTGGGCGAGAACTAATTTGCAACTGACTGATTTCTTGAATCGGGGTAACGTGGTGGAAGAAATCTACTAAATCTGGCTGTTCGTAGATTAAATTACGGTAGTGCGATCGCGATTTCGCCGATAACTCTTCCATAATCTCGTTCCAAGAGTCGATGCCATCGAAACCTGTATGCAGCAAACTAGCTTGAATTACCGCCGCCGCCACGGTTTCTAAATTGTAAAGCGCCAACTCCGGCAAAGAATATTTAGAAGCCAAAACCTCGCCTTGTTCGGTAATCTTAATTCGCCCGCTGATACTCTTTCCGGGCTGAGCCAAAATCGCTTTGTAAGCAGGCCCGCCGCCTCGCCCTACCGAACCGCCACGGCCGTGAAAAATTCGCAATTCTACTTCGTGCTTTTCCGCAACCATTTGCAAAGCTTTTTGAGCTTTGTGAATTTCCCAATTGCTGCTGAGGAAACCCGAATCTTTATTACTGTCCGAATAGCCCAGCATCACTTCTTGCAATTTGATTTTTCGGATTGGACAGTCTAGATTTTGTTCGCTTGGTTTGGCTGTTTCTTGGGCGTATCCTCCGGCTAATAAAGCCCGATAAACTGGCAGTTCAAATGCCTCCTGCATTACTTTTGGCGCTTTTTTCAAGTCTTCCACTGTTTCAAACAATGGGACTACTTGAATGCTGCTAATTCCGGTCGCTGGATCGTAAAGTCCTGATTCTTTTGCTAGCAACAAAACCGCCAGCATATCGCTGAGGTCGTGGGTCATGCTGATGACGTAGGTTTCGCAAATTTCCGGGCCGAACTCCTGGTGCATTTGCCGCAATATGCGGAAGGTATTAATTGTCTCGCAAGTTTTGGGAGAAAATGGCAATTCTGCGGGAATTAATGGGCGGCGAGTTTGCAGTTCTGTTGCTAGCCATATCACTCGATCGCCTTCAGACATTTCATTGTAAAGCTTGGGCAAAATTTGCAAGTATTCAGCAATTTCGCTCAAAGCGTCGGAGTGTACTGTTGACTCTTGGCGGATATCTAGGTAAGCCAAATTAAACCCGTAGATTTCTACTTGGCAAAGCAGATTTTCCAAGTCCCGACAGCTTAAACCGGTTTCGATTAAATTGTGCTCGATGAGCTGCAATTCGGTCAAAAACTCGGTTCCCGATCGATAAAGGCCGCTCATTCCGGGATGTTCCGATAAGGCTTCGCGCTCCCGCTGCAACTCGTCTCCTTTGTAGAGGCGCCAGTTGCGATCGCGCGTATTTTCCAGTCGCTGGAGTACGTAGGCGAGTTTCAACCGATAGGGCTCTTGACGGTAGCGGATCGCCCACTGCTCGTAAACCTCGGGAAATTCTGATTTGTCGCGATCGAGCGATTCGAGCAATTCTGGCAATACGTCGCTCCAGTGCAGCGACAAACTCAAAAGTTCGTTCAACCGCTTCACCGCATTGATGTACTTGCACAGCACTAAATGGCGTTGATAGCAAGCAGTTTGCCAAGTAACTTTTGGGGTGACAGAAGGATTCCCGTCTCTGTCGGAGCCCACCCAAGAACCGAACTTGCAAAAATTGTAACTAGGTGGTTTCAGGTAAGGGAAAGAAGCGTGCAGCGCTTGCTTTAAGCGTTGGTATAGCTCGGGAATAGCATCAAACAGCACTTCGTCGAAGTAGTGCAGGGTGTATTCCACCTCGTCAAGTACAGTCGGTTTGAACTGGTGCAGTTCGTCAGTGCGCCACCAAAGGCGAATTTCTTCCATGAGTTGCTCTTGGAGAGCCGCAGCTTCCCAGGAAGACACCGGGTAGGGGCTTTCTGAGTCGGCCCCGAGTACCTGAAATTTCTCGTCAACTTGGTCTAGCTTTTGGAGAATCTTCGCCATCCGCCGCTGCTTGGTGCGGATCGTGTTGCGGACAATTTCCGTCGGGTGGGCGGTGAATACTAAGCGGATGTCTAACTGATCGATCAAGCGCTGGATTTGCTGGCTGGGTACGTTCAAGCGCAGTAGCATCGGGAACAGTTGGTGAAATGTTCCGGCGTCTTTGGCGATCGCCTCGCTGCTGTCTACCTTGCTCAGAGCTGTTTGGGCCGGGCCTTCCCTGTGCCGCGGGCGATCGGGCGCATCCGTTGCTTGTCCCGGCAGCTTAGCAAACATCCGCCCGCCAGCATCGTTACTGCCAGTGTAAGCTAGCTGTTGGTCTCGCTGTTCGTAGTGCTGTTCGACAATGTTGATTAACTGAAAATATAGTGCAAAAGCACGAGCGGCGCGGATGGCGGCGTTGAGATCAAGCTTTTCGATTAGCTGTAGGACATTCGACTCGCGAAAGTGAGTGGCTTGTCCCTCGGCCGAATTGACCGATCGCATTTGTTGGAGCAAATCCACCAATTCCTGCCCGCACTCCTGTCGCAGCACCGATTCCCACAAGTCCTCTACTACTTTGAGGCGATTGCGTAGAAACAGGTCTGATTTTGAGTAAGGGGCAGAATGGGGAATAGATGGTGTATCAATAGCCTGTTCTGAAGACTGGAGGACTGAACTCATCGGGCTGTTCCTCAAATAGCTGCGGGTGTCTAGAAAATTGTATTGTTTAGTTTCACCTAAAACATTTTTATTTGCAGTCAAATTTGAGACATCTGATACAATTTGCGATTTGTGCTTGCGGATGACTCATGACGATCGTGCTTTGGACTACCGGGCCTGCCTTTCCTGGTGTTTTGCAACTAATCTTGCGATGCGAAACCACTGATGGAGAAGCTGGAAGCAAATATAAATTTTAACAGCACGGATTCTATCGGCTGTCAAGCTTTTTGGTCAAAAAATTTAGCGTTGAACTGGCCTTGAGATTGCTACTCCTGTGACTGGGGAAAGTTGAGTACCGGGAGGCGCGAACCCCGAAAGACTTCTTCGCTTTCAATGCCGATCGACCCAACAAACTCAGCAGCAGCTTTTGCCGCCAGCAACCCGCCCAGCATGGGTAAGGCGGCCAAGCTCAATAAAATATCTGAGGGAATTGGCAATTTTGGACTGTGAGGTGTTTGATTTTTGGGCAAGTCTTGGTTTTCCGAGGACATAAATTTCTCCTGTTTCCATCTGCAATCTTCAGTTTACAGGCTAGCCCGGGTTTTGTTGCCTCGTTGTACCCTAGATTGGAGCAAGCTCGGGTGTTTTTCCAAGAATTGGTGGCGTGTGGATCGCGCGTAGAGTCGATCGGGCTGAAATAGAAAAATTAGGTCAAAACGGGCGATCGGCTATTTGCAAGATGTTGTTGCCTTGACTGAAGAAATTAATGCAATCCACAAAGAAACCTCTGGGCCAATTTTGCTCCGGCCTGGACAAGTTGGCACGATTCTGATGAGCTTTGACGATCGCGCTTATCTAGTATATTTTGCCGATGCTCAAGGCAATACCTATGCAATGGAAACTGTTCCTTCAGAAAAACTTATGCAACTTGTTTATGAGCCATTTCCTGCCTACGTCTAGCCTACAAATAATACTTTATAGAGTATTGAGCAAATTCTCGAAGAATTGCCAGACTTGGAACTTGACGATATTAAAGCTGCGCTTCTCTATGCAGTCCGCAAAATCGATCATCCCGTTTTAGCCGCATGACAATTTGATCGTATCAAGGAAGTTCTGACAGCAACACTCCTACTACCGAGCATCCCCAATCAAAATCAGGGGGCCCCACATTGCGGGAGGATCCTTGATGTGGCTGAGTTTAGCTTGACGCAGTGCTTCGGCTTTACTCATTCCCTGGTTTAAGTTTTTGTAGAAATGCACCATAATATCTTGGGTCGTTTTGTCCTCCACATTCCAGAGGCTAGCAATCACAGATTTTGCCCCAGCGCGTTCAAAGAGGTACGCAAGTCCGGCGATTTCTTCCCCGTTGGAGTTAGTTTGCAGGGCTGTTTGGCAAGCACTGAGGGTAATCAAATCCACTTTTTCTAACCCCAGCAAAGCAGCATCTGCAATGTTAAGCTTTTGCTCAGCAAACAGGAGTGTGTTTTCTTCCATATCTAAATTCGGACATCCACCCTTTTGAAAACAGCCGTGGGTTGCCAAATGTAATCGGGAGAACTTAGGAGCCAGAAGTTTGAAGTCTTTTAGCGTCGCTTTGTCATGAATCAGTGCTTTACTTCCGGGTGAAATTTCAGCAATCTGCTTGACTTCTGTTTCAGCATCAGCTAGTGCCTGCTTCCCAGTTGGAACAGGATTTCCAATCGCCAAAACTTGTTTAGAAACAGGAATATTCCCTTTAACTGCCAGCGTACGAGTTGATAGGCGAGTTAGGTAGCTGATTGGATACTTCTCAATTAGGTATTCGCCCTCAATTAGGTACTCGCCCTCACGAGTATTACAACTTGTATCAGCACATCTAAATAAGGCTTCAAAGGGAATATAGCGGAGTTTGCCGCTAGGGATAATACTCAATTGTTTGGGATTAGTGCTTTGAATCTCTGCTTCAATTGGTCGAATTAGCAAATTGTAGAGTTTTGACAGATTACTAATGTATTCATCATTGCGAAAATCCGAGATTTGGGAATAGGTTTGAGAGAGGATAGCCTCAAATTCTGCCGGGATAGGAATTTGTTTAACTGCGCTTAGTCCTTTCTCTCGGCTCAGCACAAAGATAGTGATAGTATCGGGCAACCCTTCTGCTGTAGTAGTCAGGATGGGATGGATCACTACAGTTCCCGCCGGAATCGATGATTTTAGCAAGTTAATATCCGTAACCTTGGTTTCAAACAACTCGGCAGCTTCAGGAAAACGGCTGTAAATGCCTTCCGCTTGCTGAATCGTCTGTGCTTCTAGTTCACTAATTTTACGGTATAAATCTTCTGAAGAATTGATATTTAACTGTTGTCGTAATCTTTCAACCTGTTGATGGTTTTGATTCCATGCCTCAATTTCCAGTTGAGCTTGGGGATTCCTCACTCTCGCATTGATTAATCGGGTATAGTCTGCCAACTCAGCCGTAGCCACTAGATTAATCCACTCATACGCTTTATCCGGCTGCTTTTGCTTCAGTAAAAGTGTTGCTAAAGTTCCGGTTATATGCTGAAAATTCTCGGAATAGGTTCGGCGAACCTGATCTTGTTTGTTGCGCCTTAAGCCACTACGGAGCTTCAACAGAATATCCATACTATTTTCTATGTAAGAAATCGCTTCTTCGGAACGATCTTGATTTCGATAAATTTCGCCCATACCAAAAAGTATTGCAGCTTCATCAAGGCGATTTCCTAGTTCACGTCTGATCAGTAATGCTTGATTTAAAGCTTGCAGAGATTCTTGTGGCTTTTTTAGAGATTTGTAGCTCACACCAATTATCATTAGAGCTTGGCCCTCCAAAGGGCGATTACGAATTTCTCTAGAAATGATCAGTGCTTTTTGAGAAGACGATAATGCTTGTTGTAATTGTTCAAGTTTAAAGTAAGCTCCAGAAATTAAAATTAACGTTTCAGCTTCAGCAGTAGGAATCCCGGAGTCTTTAAAAATTATCAAAGCTTTGTTCAAACTATCTAGGGCTTCTCTCGGCTTCTCGTTAGCCAGATTGATCAAAGCAATAGATTTTAGAACAGTCGCTTGCTGTAAGGGATTTCTGCCTTTTTCAACAAATGCCGATGCCTGGTTAGCATAGTCCAAGGCTTTCTGTGGCTGCCCTAAAATTAAATAGACTGTGCCAATAGAACTTTGCAACATAGCCATTCGGAAGGAATCATTAGACTTTTGAGCGAGTATCAGTCCTTGATTGAACGTATCCAGAGCCTCTTGAAATTGACTACGGTTGAAATTAGCCACACCCATCCCAATGAGTGCATTCACCTCTTCAACCTTGTCCTTCGCCTGCCGAGCTGCCGATAAAGCTTGATTCAAGGCATCTAAGGCATTTTGAGTCTGGCCTAAATTTTGGTAGTTAAATCCAATGAAGTTAAGCACTTCAGCTTCTTGAGAGCGGTTGTTTGTTGCTTTGGCAATTGATAACGCCTGGTTAAATGAGTCTAAAGCTTTCTGTGGCTTTCCTTGAAGAAAATATACAGAACCAATTCCTTTTAACGCTTTAAATTCTTCTTCACGGTCTTGTACCTCC
Organism: Microcoleus sp. PH2017_05_CCC_O_A; assembly: GCF_020738785.1. Lineage (NCBI taxonomy): Bacteria > Bacillati > Cyanobacteriota > Cyanophyceae > Oscillatoriales > Microcoleaceae > Microcoleus > Microcoleus sp. PH2017_05_CCC_O_A. The sequence continues at coordinate 7,106 of NZ_JAEQCB010000109.1, forward strand.
TTCTCTCGACTGATTGGTAAAGCTTGACGAAAGGCAGTCATGGCATCTTCTAACTTACCAAGATTAATGTATGTTTCACCAATATCATTAAGAACTTCAGCTTCGCTTGAGCGATACTTAAGCTCTCTGAGAATGGCAAGAGTTTGAGTGTAGTGCACTAGAGCTTGATTGTACTGATTTGTCGCTTCATAAACCCAAGCTAAATATTTTAAAATGTAAACTTCTTCAGTACGATAACCAAATTCTTTAGATAATTTTAGGGCTTGTTTTAAATAGTCAACCGCTTTCGTATATTGATCAACTCTGTAATAGCGAAGTCCGATCCCTTTGAGCGCTTTTGTCTCTTTTTCTTTGTCATTAATACTCCGAGCAATGGCTAAAGCTTTTTCATAAATTTTGATAGCCTCAAGCTCATTGCCTTGATTGACCTGTTCCTGTGCTTGATTAAGAAGTTGTTGGACTTGTTCACTCTGTGAATTATGGTTTTGCCCCATAATGGGTTGATTAACTGACTGTACAAGCAACGGAGCGACACTGATAGACAATGCTAGCAAAATGTTGAGAGACCTGTTCATTCACAAATCCTATTATTGTTTAAATATGCCGAATTGGTGTAGATGCACCAGATCATTTAAAGCTAGCGACGAGCGTATGGTGTTACCTTAACCGTCACTCTTTCAGTCGAAGTAAACATAATTTCATCGACTATGTAGTCACTGGCTATTGCCATAGATACGACCCCGCGTAATCGTTGTGGTGGTAACACACCACGCAAATCTACTGTTATCAAACCCTTTTGAGGATTTAAAGTTTGAAACGCACCTAAAGGTACTTTTTCCCAAGGCGGTGGCGTTAGTAGTTTTTGATTCTCTCCCCGAATTCTGCGGTTTCCGTCATTGGAATATACCAATGCATCCCGCTTAAATTCCACTCGCTGTACTTGGGAAATTTCCACTGACCTCGAATCTCCGTCACGAGAAACTTCAAGAGATTTTGAGTTCAATCCAGTCACCTTTCCCGTCATTGAGACCTTATTTTTCAAGTACACAGTCGCTTCTTCTGGCAATGATACAGCAATTACTCCGTCTACTGCTTTTTGTACCTGGGCCAGTTTCACTGCCTGTGGCATCACTGGGTGCACCTGTGCAAACCCGATGCTCACTACTCCTAAACCAAGTATCAAAGCTTTCAAAATAGCACTAGCGTGCATACAAAAGTCTCCTGTAATGAGCTATAACCAACGTAGCTTTTGAAATTTACCATGTCACCTCAGCCTCAAGACCCGATCTCACCACTTGCTGCTTTTGCCGGATTCATCGGAATCTTTGGCATTTTTTTATACTTTACAGGCTGGGTCTACCGTTGGGCTTACTTTGGCTTCTTTGAACTCGAAGTGACCACCCTGAACCTTCCTACAGAATCTTTCCTCCTAGTACCCATACAAGTAATATTAGGTGATTTAGAGAAAATTTTCCAGGCATTGTTAGTAGCAATTATTACAATATTGCTCATCCACTTGAATTTGTGGTTGGTTCAAATTCCTAAACTATCAAACCAACCAACTGGCAAAAAGGCATCTCTCTATTTGTTGGTTGATAAGGTTCACAAATCTTTCCCGCTAAGACTCCTACGCAGGTTGACGAATCTTTTCCCCGATCCGTTCCGGCGTGAGCTGATCATCGTTGCCTGGATCTTGGCGGCTCTGTTTCAGCTTGCTCAGTGGCATGGTACTGCTGACGCATTTCGGGACGCTGTAGACTCAACCTCTACTCAACCAATGGTAACTTTGGTTAGCCCTAGCGACAAACTAACTCTAGGACGTAACCTAGATGACTTGATCACTGATCCTTCTCTCAAAGGTTCCCGAATTATTGGAGATGTCAAGCAATTTGAAGCGATTCGTGGACGAGAAACCAATAACACTTCCCAAAATCGTGTTTGGCGACTACTAATCGAAAACGGTAACTGGGTTTACCTGTTTCCTGCCATGCCACGGGATACCAAGCCTGATCAACATCCACCTTTGTTGGCAGTAAACACTGGAGATGGGCGAGTCCAACTACTGATTTTGAGTCGTCCGAAGCGTAACCCTTGAATCGATCGCGCTCCTATCTTTTAGAAGCCATCTAATCCAATTGAAACGTTTGCCAGAACGAATTCAAGCGGCTTTGATCGCGCGTGCTGCGGAAATTGAATATCCGATCGCAGCAACGATCGAAATGGCGATCGCCAGTTTTCAAGGGCACAGAAGCATTAGGTTTCGTAGATTGCAAACCAGGACGCGGGCAGTAAAAGCGACAAGAGGTGTCAAAGTTTACGCTATACTTCCTTAACGCACCCTACAAGAGCCACGTTAAGCTACAAACAGACAACAGAGAGTCAACCTACGCACAAGGTTAATATCAATGATTGCGATCGCCCAAAAAACCCTTTCCTTCGAGTAATTTCTCAACTGGGATGACGACTCCGGCAGGTCATTCGAGCTAGTTAATGGAGTTGCCATGCCCCTGAATGAACCCACAGCCAAACATGAAGATGTCGTTGGTGGGCTATGTCGTCTCTTGGTGGATCGTTGCCAATCCTTGAACCTTCCCTACATTCCTCGACAAAGTAAACAAGTCAGATTGAACGCTCCCCCGGGCGAATGTGAATCGAGATGACTTCGCTTAAATGCAGCCTAATATGTGCCAAAATACGGACGAAATGTGCTATCTCTATAAGACGAAACCAGCCTTGACGAAATTTAAAGTCCCATGTTGAATGCGAACGGGAGTATATTGGCAGACAATCGATCGCCCGCATCGCAGTGGGCGCAAAAAGCTTTGGGACTGCCCGAGGTGCAGGTACAAGCGCGTTTGCGCGGAAATCACCTGCATATTTTGTGCGAAGCGCAATTGTGTCCGTCTCAGGAATTGGTGACGGCGAGATTTAAAAGCGCGATCGAACAAACTGATTTAACGCGACTCCTGCCCGATCGAACTAAAATCTACCAGTTGTTTCTGTGCGGCCGCAAACTCGGTTCCCGACAAAACGACTGGACTGTCCGGCTCGATTGCAGTGGCAAACAGCGACAGCCACAGCCACAGCCACAGCGACGGGAACCGGAACCGGAACCAAAAGTTTCCGAAGTGCCACCACTAGCGAGTCCCCCCGACAGCGAACCGCCAACAAGTCGTAAAAAAGGCGGACTCTTCGACAGATTCAAAAATGAAAACCGCAACCTCAAACTAAAAGCAGCACAGGTAGAAACCCCGGCACCAATGCCTCAGGTGCGGGAAGAAATGGATTTTGATACTGAAAGTTTCCCCACGGCCTCCCGGATTGAATATCCAGAAGTTTTTGAAACTTCCCCAGTGACGATCGACACTTCGGCAACTCGGGAAGCTTTCAGTCCCCCCGTTTCTGCGCCAGCACCGCAAACATCCACGCAGCAGCAGGCAAGTCGCGGCGCGGTGGCTTTGATTCAATCCCCCGAAACAGGCTCCGGTGACAGTGATGGCGGCGGCACTTTGACCGTTTCAGCGGAAACTTTGGCGCGGCGGGGCTATCCAGATGCGATCGCCAGCTATCTCAGCGAAATCCTCGGGCCGATGGGTGTTTCGGTGAAAGTCAGCATTCGCGAAAAAGAAGTCAAAAGCAGCCGGGAAACCCAGCACCCAAATGCGCCAGAACTTCTCAAGTCCAAGGAACGGCGGCTGTTAGTGCTGTGCGAGTCAGCTTACAGCCCCGAACCCTCCTTGCTAGCAGAACCGATCGCCGCTAGGCTGCGGAAACTGCAACTAGAGGACTTCCGGGAAGCTGCGATCGGCAGCCAAGTTGCAGGCGAATCGAAGCCAGACTGGGTGCTGCGAGTCGATTTGACGCCACCGGACACAATCCTCAAGGAATGGGCCCGCTGGGGAGACGTACAGTCGATCGCCAAACTGCTCAACCAACACCTGGCGACATCAACAGTCGAAGTGCGAGCCACCCTCAAAGAAGCAACTCTGCACCTGTTTTGCAGCAAAACAGTCACAAAAGGACAAAAACCCAAACGACAAGAATACCCTGACAAACAGCAAACCACCGATGCGATCGCCCCTTTGTTAGCATCCTTCGCGCCCCAAGGCATCCGCGCAGCTACCCTCTACGGCGTAGAACCGGCCAGCGACAGCACAACCGAGCCGGAGTCGCCGGTGTGGATTGACTGGATAGACTTACCAGCAGCCCACCACCCCGACTTAGCTCCAAACCCGAGGATATTGGCAGCCGAGGGCGACCAATTAGCCTTGACTTTCTTGCTCAACAGGTTTCTCAATCCCAATCTCAACCGCAAGCTGGAAACCGGAGGGATTCGGGCTGTGGCGCTGCACAAAGCCAACGTGCTCCATGTCATGACTGAAGCTCTGAGTTGCCCTGCTCAGTCGAAGGTAGGCCCGCCGGTGGCTAAATTCTTGCGGCAGTTACAAATTCCGGGAGTGGCTCTTGTGCGAGTCTACGGGCGCCGCGCCGGTCAGAAAATGCCCCTGTGGCGCTACGGTATCGATCTCAAAATGGCGGTTGACGGGGAATTAGCACCAACAACCGCATCGGCTCCCTCGCAACAGGCTGTCTTGTCTAAGGAAACGGTGCCGGAGTTTGCGCCGTCGGTGGCAGATGGGAGTTTTTCTGCTCTGGGCGATAATTTGGTGTTCGATGCTCCCGCACCCGACTCCTCGCGGCCGCGCTTCAAAATTAGACTCCCCGGTTACCAGTTGGGCGAGCAGTTGGTTCAAGCTGTGGTGCAGCCGCTTGTTGCTTCGGGTTTGTTTGTTCCCAACGACGCTTTGTCAATGAATGCTGCTGCGCCGGGAGGCGTGAGAGCCGATCGCGCGGCGGGAATGGCTTTGATTTGGGCGATCGCCGGCTGTCTGATCACCTTCAATACCGATTGGTTGCTGGGTCTATTTCTTAAATCTGCGACGGTTAGTCAAGCTCCTAGAGCCTCCGAAGTTTGCAACGGCCCAAATTGTCAAAATTCATCCCCCAAGCCTCAGAGCGACGTTCAAGCCTCTCTCACGAATCCGGATTCTCCCTCTCCCTCTGGCTCTTCAGTCCCGATTCCCGAGTCTCAAGAAGTGAATTTGCCTCAAATTCCTTTACAAGCATCGCCGTCCGCGAGTGAAGAAAAGGCTTTCAACGGTTCTGGGTTTACGAAACCGGGAAATACTAGCGTTCCTGTAGCTGATGTTTCGGCTGCTCCGGTGTTTCCGAGTTTGAGGAGCGAGCAGCTTGACGAGCAGATTGCGCGCTACCAAGAGTACATCCGCCAGCACAAAAAACCGCCGGATATTCTCATAGTGGGGAGTTCTAGGGCGCTGCGGGGCATCGACCCGGCGGTGTTGGAAACGGCTTTGGCTGCTGGAGGCTATCCGGGGCTGAAGGCTTACAATTTTGGGGTGAACGGAGCTACTCTGCAAGTGGTAGATTCGATCGTCCGCCGGATTTTGCCACCGCAACAATTGCCGAAATTACTGGTTTTGGCGGACGGGGCGAGGGCTCTCAACAGCGGGCGGCCGGATTTGACTTTTAGTGCGATCGCCTCTTCCGAAGGTTACAGACAATTGGCTCGGGGTAGTTTTCTGATCCGCACCAATCCATTAGAATCCCCAACATCTAAGGAAACTGCCAAAAATCCGATCGCGACTGCTGGTGAATTGGTGCACAATTTGGAACAAAGTCAAGCGAATGTTCAACAATTTCTGAGTCAAAAGTTGGTGGATAGTTCTGCAACTTACAAAAAGCGCGATCGGCTGAAAGGATTTTTGCGATCGATCGCGAATCCAGCAGCCCCTGTTGTCACCGAAAGCCCCCAAACCGCAGCCGACGACGATAAACAAACCACTGAAAACGCCCAGCTAACTGCTGCGGGTAAAGCACCCAGCGAGTTTCAACCAAACGGCTTTTTGCCGATCGACATCCGCTTCAATCCCGATACTTACTTTCAGAAACACGCCAAAGTATCTGGATATTACGACACCGACTATCAAGATTTTAAATTGACAGGGGAACAAACTGTAGCGCTCAAAAACATGATCGAATTTACCAAAGTTCGCAACATCAATCTCGTGTTTGTCAATATGCCTCTGACTGCCGATTATTTAGATCCGGTGCGGACAGGTTACGAACAAGAATTCCGGCAATATATGCAACAATTAGCAGCTCAAACCGGACTAATTTTCCGAGATAATAGTTTATTGTTGCCCCAAGCACGGGAATCTTTTTCTGACCCAAGCCACCTCAACCGTTATGGTGCTGTTGCAGTTTCCAAGCGCTTGGCTCAAGATCCGATGATTCCCTGGCCTGTGAAGAAGTAGAGAGGGGGAGAGGGGGAGAGGGAAGAGGGGGAGATTGGGAGAGGGGGAGATTGGGAGAAGTTGTAAGCTAGTGGGTATCTAGATTGTCTGTTATGTTCGATGGAGATAGCGGGGAAAATACTCCTAGACGCACGCAGATTTCAGAAACCGGGTTTCTACGAATGTTTCTCGTGACTCGTCGTAAAATCTCGTAGAAACCCGGTTTCTAGCCCCCACGGCAGATTTCAGAAACCGGGTTTCTACGAAGATTTCTCGTGACTCGTCGTAAAATCTCGTAGAAACCCGGTTTCTAGCCCCCACGGCAGATCTCAGAAACCGGGTTTCTACGAATGTTTCTCATTACTAAACGCAAAAATCTCAGAGAAACCCGGTTTCTAGTCACCACCCTCGTCAAGGATAAAACTATCGCTAGCTGTTGTTAGAATTTAAAGGATTTAAATCTTATTGTAAAGGCGGGTTCAGCAATATTAATGATTGTTATTTCAATCGTTAATCCTGGGATGCGACTATCTCAAAACACTTCTTTCCTGCAACTGGACACTGAACATGAAAAGATTATTTTTTTCGGAAGTTAGCAGAAACAAACTGATGAAAAATCCCCGCAAAAATCTGCCTGTAATATTTTTTATATTATCTCTAGCATTTTTCCTGTTTAGTTTGTATAAAGGTTTATTTTTACCTTTTGCTTTATCAACTCCGCCGCCCAGCAGCGAACAACAACCTTTGCAACCCTTCGAGCAAGTTGTCAAAGACGCGCAAAAGTTTGAAGGACTGTTTACCCTTTACCGCAATCTGGCAACTAATAAAGTTTATCTAGAAATTAAACCGCAGCAACTGGATAAAAAGTTTCTGTGTTTCGTCACATTGGCATCAGGTTTAGGGGAAGGGGGAATTTTGAGCGGATTGCCGATCGGCGATTTCTTGTTTCAACTGCGGCGAGTCCAAAATAACGTCGAGTTTGTCATACCGAATATCTATTTTCGCACTCGTCCGGGCGACCCGCAAGCGGGTTCGGTGGAAAGGGCATTTAGCGAGTCGATTCTCTATTCTTTACCACTCAAAAGCCTTCATCCGCAAAGGCAAACTCTGCTGATAGACTTAGGCGATTTGCTGATGAGCGAAAAGCGCGACTTACCGGGGGTTAAAGCGATTTTGCCGGCGATTTTGGGTGCTGCTTACTCGATCGATGAAGACAAATCTTATTTTAAAGATGTGAAAGCGTTTCCGCTGAATGTAGAAATTGCTTCTATTTACGGTTTTTCCAGCGATAATGACAGTGCAGTTAACTATTTACCTTCGATTCCTGACAGTCGGGCTTTTAACCTCCGCATTCACTACAGTTTCTCGGAAGTGCCTCTCAATAACGGCTACCGCCCCAGACTTGCAGACGAGCGAGTCGGCTATTTTCTGACAGCATATAAAGACTTTTCTGACAAGAGCAGTCGGGAGCCTTTTGTGCGCTACATCAATCGCTGGCATTTGCAAAAGCAAATCCCGACGGCGCCGATGTCGCCTCCGGTGCAGCCGATCGTCTTTTGGATTGAAAATAATGTCCCTCTAGAATACCGCAATGCAATTCGCGATGGCATTTTGGAGTGGAACAAATCTTTTGAAAAAGCAGGTTTTACAGAGGCAATTCAGGTCAAACAAATGCCGGACAATGCTAAATGGGATCCGGCTGATGTCCGCTACAATACTATTAGGTGGTCGAGTTCTTTTGAGTCAGATTTTGCCGGACTCGGGCCGTCTCGCACTAACCCGCTAACCGGGGAAATCTTGGATGCTGATATTTTGTTGGATGCTAATATTGTCCGGCTAATCAAACAGGGATATCGGTCTTTGGTAGAACAAAATCGATCGCTAGCAAAGAGTTTTCAAGGCCGAAACGGCTCTAATACCAATCCCTGTCAGTTCGGGATGTATTCTCGCTATTTGCCGATGCTCGAAAATGCAGATTTAGGCAAAAGCAGCGGGGAGAATTCTCCGGGTGGAATTGTTGATGATTTGCCCACTTTGGTGGAAAGATATCAAGAACAAAAGCGATCGCCCTTATCGCGGTTGATGCTGAGTTCGGATATGTGTTTTGGGTTGGAATCGAGCCGGCAATTTGCGATCGGAGCAATGTCGATGTCTCTGCTGGACAATGCAGCGCCTAGCAGTCCGGTACTCGAGAATTATGTTAATGATTATATCCGAAATTTGACTGCACACGAAGTCGGTCACACTCTTGGTTTGAGGCACAATTTTCACGGCAGTACAATGCTGCAACCGGAGGATTTGAACAATACTCAGGTAGCTCGCGCCCAAGGTATGGTGGCGTCGGTGATGGATTACCTGCCGATTAATTTGGCACCGCAGGGAACTGTACAGGGCGATTATTATCCGACGATTGTAGGGCCTTATGACGATTGGGCGATCGAGTACGGTTACAAAGTTCTTGGTGGCGCCAACCCCAACAGCGACTTACCAGCGCTGCAACAAATTGCCAGTCGCGCGGGGGAACCGCAATTAGCTTATGCGCCGGATGAGGATACTGTTGACAATCTCGATCCCGCTGCAAATGCCTTCGATCTCAGTAACAATATGCTGAGGTACTCGCAATGGCAATTGGATAATGCTAAGGCAATGTGGAAGCGTTTAGAAAAGCGAATTCCGGTTGGGGAAGACGGTTATAACGAACTGCGGGTGATGTTTGATTCGGTGTTCGGGTATTATTTTCAGCAGGTGATGAATGCTACTTTGTACGTCGGCGGACAGTCGTTTAGTCGGATTCGCCCGGGAGATGCGAAGGGAAAATTGCCGTTTGTGCCGATCGAGCTTTCGCAGCAAAGAGAAGCATTAGCAACATTGGATAAGTACGTATTTGCAAGCGATGCGTTTAGTTTTGCGCCGGATTTGCTAAATAAATTAGCGCCTGCGCGCTGGGAGCACTGGGGAAGTCCGGCTTTGGTGTTTCCTCTAGATTACCCGATCGGCGATCGAATTACTTTTATGCAGCGATTTGTGCTGCGAGTGTTGCTATCTCCAGTGCGGCTGGCGAGACTGCGGGATGCGGAGTTAAAATCTGCGCCGGAAAGCGCTTTGAAATTACCAGAATTGTTCGATACTTTGCAAAACGATATTTGGAAAGAGGTTTTGCAGCCGTCCAAGAAGATGCAAATTTCGACTTTTCGGCGATCGTTGCAGCGGGAACATTTGGCGATTTTAATCGGAATGGTGCTGCGAAAAACCAGTACACCTGAGGATGCGCGAATTTCTAAGGTTTTGAATGCACAGATTCAGTCGAATTAATATGGGTGTCCAGAAACCGGGTTCGGATCTTAGTATTTTTTTGGCAATACAGAGTATTCTACAAATAATTTGCTAACACTAAACTTCTGTCATGGCAAGAATTTGAGCGATCGTCAATACCAACTGAGGAAACGTTGGAGAAACAATAATGGCTTCTCCTTGATATCGCAGCGCCTGATATTCACCATCGATTAAGCGGTTGATTGTCACTGTAGACTGTTTTGGAGAACCAATATACTGAACGCCTCCCAACCCTGCATAATCAACAATCCAATACTCCAGGATTCCTAAAGTTTCATACTCATTCAATTTGATGCGGTAATCATCC